>JBEIHL010000201.1:0-6167 GCA_040381375.1 Opitutaceae bacterium | reverse complement strand
CGCGGCGTAAAGCCGCTCCTGCACCGTCGCCGGATTACTTGATGCCGAGCATCTGCTTAACCTTGGCCTCGAGCTGATTCATCGGCCAGTCGGGTGACACCCGCGCCACCGGCACACCCTGGAGTCCGGTCTGCAGAATACCCTTCTGGTCGAAGAGGTAGAGTCGCGGCACGCCCGTCGCGTTGAGCTTCGGGCTGAAACTGTTCTTCGGACCGTTGCCATCGAAATGGACCGGCCAGGGCATCCGGGTGTCCTTGATGAGTTTCTCCACCTTGGCGCGATCCTCGGCCTTGTCGTAGGATACGCTCACGATCTCGAGCCCACGCTTCTTGTAGGTGGAGAGCACCTGTTTCAGCGGCTCGATGCGGTCCGTCGAAGCCTTGTTCGCGGTGCTCCAGAAATACAGCGCCACGACCTTGCCGCGCAACTGCGCGAAATCGACTTCCTTGCCGTCGATGCCGGTGAACTTGAGCGCGTACGGCTCCTTCTTCACCTCGACGATATTGAGTTCCTCGCGCGCCATGGCCGCGATCGGCTTTTCCTTGTGCGCGAGAAGTTTTTGCAGGTGCGCCTCCACGCGCGCCGGTGGCACGCCGAGCATCAGCACATGGGCGTAAGACCGCTCCCGCTCGAGCAGGAATCGCGTGCCGCCCGGAACCTCAGCCAAAGCGTCGATCTTTTCGCGCAGCGTGTTCAGGTTATCCGCGTTGAACGCTTCCCGCACATCGTAGTCGGCGATGCTCGCATCCAGGGCGGCGACGACCGCCTTGGTCGGGTCGCTCAAGCCTTCCTTGAAACGCAGGTTCGTCACTTCGAGCTTCAATAGCGACGTGAACGAGGTTCGCAGTGCCGGCTGCTTGCGGTCGATGTTCGTGGCAAAAAAACCGAGGTCACGAATGGCATCATTCACCCGTCCATGCGTCGGATTCTGGGTCAGGTACGCCAGGCCCGTGGTGATCACCTGCTGGAATCGGGCCTGGTCCATCTTCCCACCCTGCTGGGTCCGCACCTTGTTGAACGCGTCAAACGCGAGATCGGCTTCCGTCTTCGGGGCCGGCGCTTTCTTGTCACCGGACTTCGCGGGCGCTTGCGCCAGCGCCACACCACCACCGGCCAGCAAACAGAGCAGTATCAGGGTCAGGAATCGGGTCTTCATGTAGTCAGGGGTCAAGTTGCAGCTAAGGGGAAGAACCTCCGAGTTAGCTCGCCCGAGGTTCACGGGCAAGGCTAACTGGCCGTCCGCGCCGACGTTTGTTGTTTCGCCGCGCTGAAACCGCGTCAGCGTCAGGTAGAACCCGCCCCGCTTTCCACCCATGCCCCTGCTCGTCGTCCAGGTCCACGTTCACGTCAAAGCGGAGCACCTCGAGGCCTTCAAGGCCGCGACGCTCGCCAACGCCCGCGCGAGCGTGCAGGAACCCGGCATCGCCCGCTTCGATGTCGTGCAGCAGGCCGACGACCCGACCCGCTTTGTGCTGGTCGAGGCCTATCGCGACGCCGCGGCTCCCAGCGCCCACAAGGAAACCGCCCATTACGCGATCTGGCGCGACACCGTGGCCCCGATGATGGCATCGCCGCGTAGCAGCGTGAAGTACGGGAACGTGTTTCCGGCCGACTCCGATTGGTGATTGTCTCGCCCCCTGGGAGCGCGGCCGCCCCCGGCCGCCTTCCGATCCCGGCTGACGACGACGTCCGCGCTCCCGGCAGACTCCGCAACTCGACTCTCCATGACCTTCGAATTCGCCACCGCCCAACGCATTGTCTTCGGTCCCGGTTCGCTGGCGGGCGTGGCATCCGTCGCCCGCGAACTGGGCCGCCACGCGCTGCTCGTGACCGGCCGCGACGCGTCCCGCGCCCGGCGGCTGGTGGAGAGCCTGCACGCCGCCGGCCTCGCCGTCTCCACGGCCCTGATACCGCAGG
Source organism: Opitutaceae bacterium (assembly GCA_040381375.1). Lineage (GTDB taxonomy): Bacteria > Verrucomicrobiota > Verrucomicrobiia > Opitutales > Opitutaceae > ER46. Next base: position 4,250 of record JBEIHL010000201.1, on the reverse strand, counting down.
AGCCTTCGACCGACGACGTCATTCACACCACCGCGGCGGCGAAGGCGGCGGGGTGCGATCTCGTCATCGGCTTCGGCGGCGGCGCCGCGCTCGATGCCGCCAAGGCCGTGGCGGCACTGCTGACCAATCCCGGCGACCTCTCCGACTACCTGGAGGTGATCGGCCGAGCCCTGCCGCTCGCGCACCCCGCGATGCCGTGCATCGCCATACCTACGACCGCAGGCACGGGCACGGAGGCGACCCGCAACGCCGTGCTCACCTCGAAGTCCCATCGGGTGAAGGTCAGCCTGCGCAGCGTCCACCTGCTTCCGCGCCTCGCCGTCGTCGATCCGGAACTCACCCACTCGCTCCCGCCTGCCGCCACCGCCGCCTCCGGCGTGGACGCCCTGACCCAGCTCATCGAGCCGTACGTGTCGGTCCGCGCCAACCCGCTCGCCGACGGCTTCTGCATCGAAGGCCTGCGCCGGGTCGCCCGGTCGCTGCGGCGCGCGTTCGAAGACGGTACGGACGCCGCCGCGCGGGAGGACATGGCGTTCGGCTCGCTTTGCGGCGGCCTCGCCCTCGCCACCGCCGGACTCGGGGCGGTTCACGGCTTTGCCAACCCGATCGGCGGTTTGTTCGGCGCACCGCACGGCGCAGTCTGCGCCGCCCTGCTGCCCCACGTGATGGCTGCCAACGTCCACGCGCTCCGCACCCGCGCCCCGCAGCACCCCGCGTTGGCGCGCTTCGACGAGATCGCCCGCCTCCTGACGGGCCGACCTCACGCCACCGCCGCCGAGGGCGTCACCTGGATCCGCGATCTCGTGGCCGCCCTGCAGATTCCCGGTCTCCGCGCCTACGGTACCGGTTCGTCGGATACGCCGGCGATCGTCGCCGCCGCGAGCCGGGCCAGCAGCATGAAGACGAACCCGGTGGCGCTCACGCCCGACGAACTCGCAGCCATCGTGGCGCAGGCGATCTAGAGCGTGTTTTCAAGTGGTTTGTCATTCTGAGCAGAGCGAAGAATGACAGGGACAATCGATTTTGAAGACACGGCCCAGTCACACCTCTGGATGTGCTACTCTTGATCGTCGAAGCTTGGTTTTGGACAGGATGGGCAGGATGGACAGGATGGACAGGATCGGAGCGTCAATGGCGACGCAGGAATCGCACCTTCCGCCAAACCCAGAATCCATCCTGTAAATCCTGTTCATCCTGTCGTCCGTTTGCCTTGGTTGCGGCCGAAGATCGCCGCTGGATTCAAGAAAGCTAACTCCCCTTACCCCAGGCCCAGGATCTCCTCCACCGCCACGATCGCCCGCCTTTCCCGTTCCGCCCACTCGCCGCGGATCTCGACAAAAGGCAGCGCGCGCGTCACGAGGGCATCGCGCCACACGTTCCGGGCCCGGGCGCGGCTTGCCTCGTCGGGAAAGCAACGCTGCGGGTCGGCGACAAAGGGCACGTCTGCTTCGCACAGCAGGTACCGCGCAACGTGCCGCGCCCGCACCTCGGCCTGCTCGCGCACCCGGGCCGGACACGCGCCGGGAAAGAGCGCGTCGTTCCAGAGCGTGCAGGTGAGCAGGTCGGTGTCAGCGAAGACCACGCGGCGCGCCTGCGCGGCGGCGGACTCCTCGTTTGCGATCTGGCCGCGGCCGATCGCATCGAGATCCGCCGCCGAGATCCGGCCACCCCGGACGTCCCAAAATTCCCGGGCGTATTCCCGCGACCACGGCTCGGCGAAATGCGCCGCCAGCCGTTCCGCCAGCGTGGACTTGCCCGTCGACTCGGTGCCGAAGACAACGATGCGCTTCACCTCACGCACGGGTCCCGCCTTTCATGGCCCGCGTCCACGCCACCCAGCCCGCGAAGGCGAGCCCGAGATAGATCAGGTAGAGGAACGCGGAAAACGCGAGTGATGCACTCCAGTAGGCCGGGATCGCGACCACGTTGACCAGGACCCACAGCGGCCAGGTCTCAATCTGTTTGCGCGCCTGGAGGACTTGAGCCGCCACGCTGAACGCCGCCACGAACGCGTCGCGCCAGGGAATCACGGCATCCGTCCACCGCTGCAACGCGAGCGCCCAGACCACGGTGGCCGCCGCCGCGAGTCCGACGACGACGGCGCTACCGCGCCACCCGAGTTGCGTCACGGGCAGTTCCGTCGCGGCACCCCGCCCTTTGAGCCAGTGCCGCCAGCCCCAGGCCAGCGTGACGAAGAAGAAAACCTGCAGCAGCGCGTCGGCGTAAATCCGGGTGCGAAAGAACAGCACCCCCTGGACCGTCACGGCCGCGAGCCCGATGGGAAACGCCCAGAGGCTGCGCCGGATCATCAGCCACACGCCGACGACGCCCAGCGCCAGATTGGCCTGATCCAAGGCCGGGGCACCCGCCAAACCGGACCAGATGTTGCGCAGGATTTCGTTCACGTCGTTGCGGCGAAGAGCAAGCCAGCGATGACAGCGGGCGCCGCCGCCGGTCGCAAGCCGCGGCTTCCCACTGTAGGAGGGGTGCCGCAACCGAAGGATCTCCGAAATCGTCGCGAGCTACGACGAAGTGGATCGAGCGGAATACACCCAGAATTGAAGCATCCGGACTAGCTTGCCCGGACCACGAACGCCTCCAGCGCCTCCCGCGTGATCGTGTGCCGCGCGCCGCAGCGCGGACAACGGATCTCCAGCTTCGGGTCCCCGCCAAACAGAGCCTGGGGATCCTGCTTCATCGTCGGTGTGAGCACTTCCATCATTCGCGCCTGGTTGCAGCCGCAGTGCCAGCGGTAGATGCGACGCTCGAGCAGCGCGAGGGTCTCCTGCGCGTCGAGTTTCCGCACGTCCTCCGGGGCCAGCGCGCGAAACCACGGCAGGTCGCAGTCAGGATGCTCCGTCAACAGCGCAAAATCTTCCTCCGCGATCTGGAAGTAGCGCGCGCCCCGCTGTTCGCTCCGCCCGTAGAACGTCTCCGCCGCCCCGATGGGATCGGCGCCAGTGAACGTAACTGCGCTCCGCCGCTTCGGCTGCGAGCCGCGCACTACATCGGCAAAGAAGAGATTCTCCGGTCCTTCCTTTACGTTCTCGTCGAACACGCGGCCGGTCACCGTGCCGGTGGTGTTGTCGCCGGTGAGAAAGAGGTTCACGAGCGGGCGCTGGAAATTGATCGTCCACGCGGTGAGTTCGTTTCGCGGCCGCGAGGCGCAATGCAGGGTAAACGCCGCCAGGGCGCGCTTGAACATCGCATCGTGCTCCGGCGCCACCTTGATGCCGGTGGCGCCGAGATGGAGGTAGTAGTCGACGAAGAGTTCACCGAAGTCCGCGCGCGCGACCAGCGCGTTGCGATCGCGCACGAAATGGGTGCGCACTTCGAGTCCGGCATCAGCAAGGTTGGGCGGTGTCGTTTCCGGCATGCGCGCACGATTGCCGCATTTGGGCCGTTGTCCAACCGGCGTCAGGGCCCGTCCGATTCCGCCGCGTCCTCCGGACCCTTCGGCCGCACCACTCCGGCCGCCCGGTTCACCGCCCGCGTGCCGGCCACGGCAATCATCTCGAGCAACGCGCCGCGCTGCTCCGGCGAGGGGTCGAGCGGCACGGGCGGCCGGGCCCGTCGTACGCTCTCGCCGTCTCGCACCAGCAAACCCCAACCCGCCGGAATCTCCGCCTCGGCGAAAATCCCGTCCTCGACCACCAGAAACAGGAAGTCCGCGCACCGATACCGGAAAAGTTTCGAAAACTTGGTCCCGCGCAGCATCCGACGCTGCAGCGTCTCCAACTCGGCCAGGACGCCGCGGTAGGTCGGGTGCTCGAGCGACGAAAAATCCCAGGTGTCGTACTCCGGCCACAAGGCCTCGCCCCGGCGCAGATCCGGCCGATGCACCGCGAGGAGATCCTCGAGGGCACGTCGGCGCCCGTTGAGCTCCGCCAGCCGCGCCCGAGTCGCCACCTCGGCGTGGGCATCCTTCAACAGGTCGGCCCGCGACTGCTTGCACTCGAAGAGGGCGGTGCGCGCCCCGGCGCCCCGGCCGATCGCCGCTACGTCCGCGCGATAGCCGCTGCGCGGCACGCGCACCTCCACGCCACAGATGCCGTAGCCGTTGGCCTGGGCCCACGCCAGCGCGAGGGCCTTGAGGCGGGCATGAGACGCAGATTCGCCGGCGGGCACAGCGCGAAGTGAAAGACCTGAAGCGAAAGTTGAAAGCGAAAGCGCCGGGATCGGAGTCTTCTCCGCGCCTCTGCGCCTTTGCGCGAGAATTGGATTGATGGGCTCGCGCAGAGGCGCGGAGG
>JBEIHL010000200.1:0-6171 GCA_040381375.1 Opitutaceae bacterium | reverse complement strand
TCCCGGCTGCGCTCGCTCGATGCGATCAAGAACACCGACATCGTCTTCCTTGTGCTGGACGCCCTCGACGGGGTGACGCAGCAGGACAAAGCGATCGCCGGCGAGGCCATCAAGGAGCGGAAGCCGATCGTGATCGTGGTCAACAAGTGGGACCTCGTGCAGAAGGCTTTCCAGGAGCGCGGCTTCCCGCCCTATAAGAGCGAGCGCGACTACCGCGAGAAGTACGAGAAAGCGTTGTTCGAGCGGCTGTTTTTCACCCCGGGGTCGCCGCTGATCTTCGTTTCCGCGATGAACGGTTTCGAGGTCGACCGCATGCTGAATGCGTCGGTAAAGCTGAATCGCACGCTCGACAAGAAACTGCCGACGGCAAAGTTGAATCAGATTCTCGGATACCTGGCGGAGCGCAATCCGCCACCGGCGGTGGGTGGCCAGCGCTTCCGGGTCTATTATGCGACCCAGACGAGCAACCGTCCTTTCCGCATCAAACTATTCTGCAACCGGGAGGAAAAGCTCACCGAACAGTACCGCCGCTACCTCGAGGCGGGCCTGGTGGAGGAATTCGACCTGAAGGGATGCCCGATCTATTTCGACCTGGTCGGCAAGGTTCGCGACGAAAACCGCGGCAGCCGCGGCGGTGGCAACGCCTCGGCTGAGGCACGGGCGGCCCGGCCGAAGTGGGAGATCGCGGAAGAGAAAGACGTGGCGGAGGATTAGGCGGCCAAGCCCGGGTGGGTTAACCACGAAACACACTAAACACACGAAATCGGCCCCGGAGGTTTCGTATATTGGGTGTGTTGCGTGGTTCCCCCTCTATTTCTTTCCGCGCTTCTGCCGGTATTCCTCGCTGCGGCGGAGGTCGGCGCGGATCTGGCCCTGCGTCCAGCCGTCGCGCCACTTGGCCTTGTAGTTGGCCAGACCGCCCGGGTCCGGTTCGCGTCCCAGGATCTCCCGATACATCCGCGTGATGGCTTCGTCGGGATTGATGGCGCGGGCCTCGCTGCTGCGCTGCAACTGTTCGATGATGCGCTGTTCCGTCCAGCCCTGGTGCATCAGTCGGTCGCGATAGGTGCGCAGGCCTTCCGGATCAGCGGATCGATCAAGCACCTCGCGGAAGGCGCGCTGGACGATGAGTTCGGCGCTACGACGGTCGAGCCGTGGAGCGACGATCACCGGTGGAGGCGGCGGCTGGGCCGGCACGACGACCACCGTGGGCGGCGGTTCGTAACGGACGGGCGGCGGCGCGGTGATCACGGTACGGGGCGGTCCGCTCACGCTGACGGATGCGATCGCCCGGTCCCACGTGCCGCCGTTCGCGCCGCTTCGGGCGGCGCTGTAGAGGTCGGGGATGTCACGGCTGACGTCCATGCGCTCCCCGCTGTAGCGCGGGCCGCTGAACACCGTCGCGCGGGCCGCGCCTTCGAGCCGAACGGACGAGATCGCAAACAGCCAGGGACGTCCGCTTGGCCGTTGGAGACGCTCCAGGTCTTCCACCGTCGCGCCGGCCTCGATGGTGAGCGCCTCGCCCTTGAAGTTTGGTTCGGTGAAGAAGGTCACCCGATCCGGGCTCAGGGGCGCCGGCTGCGCGCGCAATCCGGGAATGAAGAGCGCGGCGAGCGCAATGCCAACGAGCGACAGTCGGGCGAAGGGCTTCATGGCAGTAAGGGGAGGCCGGGAGCGATCGGAGATGTCAGGTGGCCGTCGGGGTTTAGTTTTCCCTCGAGATCCCAACATCAGGTCTGCCGGCCCTTGAACGTCAGTTCGGCGATGCCGCTCTTGTCGAGTTCGCCCAGGCCGAGCGCGACCATCCGCTCGTACTGTTGCTTCGTCGCGCCGGCGAGCGGCAGGTTGAGACCGGCCTGCACGCCGAGAGTCCACGCGATGGTCGAATCCTTGGCGGCGTGGGACGCGGAGAAGAAGCAGGCATGGTCGCGGTTCTGCATGTCCTCGCCGTCGGTCTTGAGCACCTGGGAGTTGGCGCCGGTTTGCAGGAAGACCTCGCGCAGCATGGCGAGATCGAGTCCGAGCGCTGCGCCTAGGCCGAGGCCTTCGGCCAGAGCCGCGGTGTTGATGTTCATGACCATGTTGACGAGCGCCTTTACCTGCGCGGCCTGTCCGGTCGAACCGATGTAGCGGAGGGCAGTGCTGAGCTTTTCGAGAATAGGTTTCACCCGATCGAAGGTGGCGCGGTCGCCGCCGCACATCAGATATAGCGTGCCGTTGCGGGCCTGGGGGATCGACGAGGCCATGCAGCCTTCAAGGCTGACCGCACCGGCGGCCCGGGCGCGTTTTTCGATCTCGACGTGCGTGGCCGGCGTGATCGTGGCGCAGTTGACGAAGACCTTGCCCGCTGCGCCCTGCAGGAGCGAATCGCCGCTCGGGCGGAACACCCCGAGCTGGGCCGCATCATCGGTGACCACGGTGAAGATAACCTCGGCCGCAGCCGTAACCTCGGCGAGTGTGGCGGCGTGCCGGGCGCCGATTTCCTGGGCGAGGCTCGCGGCGGTGGGACCGTGGACATCATACACGGCGGTGACGGAATAGCCGCAGTCTTTCAGACGGCGCGCCATGTTGGCGCCCATCCGACCGACGCCGACAAATGCGATGGATTCGGGCATGGTGTTGTTTGCTTTTGACGATTGGGGGTGAGTTGAAATTCAGCTTCGGCAGTAGATTCCGGCCGCGGGCGTTCAGCGGGCGTAAAACGGATTATGCTGCTTCTCCTGGGCCAGGGTCGTGAGCGGGCCGTGGCCGCAGGCGAGCACGGTATCGCGCGGCAGGGTAAATATCTTCTCCCGGTTGTTTTTGAACTGATCGGCGAATTGCGTCGCGCTGCCGCCCATTGAGCTGGCGAAGACAGAGTCGCCGACGAAGGCGATCGGCCAGCTCAGGCCAGTGACGAAGTAGGTCGTCATTCCCGGGGAATGCCCGAACGTGAACAGCGTCTTGATCGCGATCGCGCCGACATGAAAGTGCGCGTTTTCCTTGAACGTCTTCGCTCCGGGGTGGGACGCGGGCTCGAGTTCGCTGGCCCACACCTCGGCCTTGGTTTCTGCGGCGAGGCGCGGCAGGTCGGCGATGTGATCCGGGTGGGTGTGCGTCAGAAAAATATAGCGCAGCGTCAGGCCCTCGGTGTGGATCAGATCGAGCATCGCCTGACAGGTGGCGCCCGTGTCGAAGGCCGCCGCGGTGCGGGTGCGGGGATCCCAAATCAGGTAGCTGTTCACCGTCATGTCGTCCCAAGCGGTGTTGAAGGCGGCGAAGCCCTTGGGGAAATCGGGGAGCTGCGGATACCAGCGCTTGTGGGCGAGCGCTTCGAGGGCGACCGTCGACAGCTTCAGGTGACGGGCGACGCGCCGGATGATGGCGTCGATGGGCTGGCCGGATTTCACCGCTGCGAGATCGTCCGCCGAAACTTCCGCCCGCTTCATGAGGTCTTCGTCGGAAATCTGCCAGCCGCGCTGGGCTTTATTGATGACGTCGTTGAAATTGTCCTCGAGCGGAATGCGGGCCATGGCGGGAGTAAACGCTTCATCCCGGCGCCCGCAAGCTACATGGCCCGGGGCGGTGCATTCGTTTGACGGTGTCGGGGCGGCCTTAGGCCGCGACCCGGCCTACCGTGGACTGATGGGTCGTGGCATAAAGCCGCTCCTACAGTTCGGCCGGATTGAATCGTCATCTTATGGATGACAAGAGCCGCTTTCCCGTTGCCAGCGGCACGGCGGTGCGCCTTTGCTCTTTCTCTTCATGAGCGCGAACCACGGCTATCTCTCCTCCCTTTATTCCCTCGGCGGCAAGGTGGCCGTCGTGATCGGCGGCACCGGCGAACTGTGCGGTGCGATGGCCGAAGGTCTGGCGGGGGCGGGAGCGGAAGTCGTCCTCGTGGGCCGCAATGAAGAGAAGGCCAAGCCGCGGCTCGAGCGCATCGCCGCGGCGGGCGGCAAGGGTTACTTCGTGTCGGCCGAGGCGAGCGAGAAAGCGGCGCTGCAGCAGTTGCTCGACACCGTGCTGAAGCGGTCGGGACGGGTTGATATTGTCGTCAATGGGGCGGGGGTTAATTCAGCGACGCCGTTCCTCGATATTGCGGAAGACGAGTTCGACCGCATCGTGAAGATCAACCTCAAGGGCGTGTTTCTCGGCTGCCAGATTTTCGGCAAGTATCTCGTCGACCGGGATCAGGGCGGCTCGATCATCAATCTGGGCTCCATGTCGGGCATCGTGCCGCTCTCCCGCGTGTTCACCTATTCCGCCACCAAGGCGGCGGTGCATAATCTTTCGAAGAACCTCGCCCGCGAGTGGGCCCCCAAGCGCGTGCGGGTGAACACCCTCGTGCCCGGCTTCTTCCCGGCGGAGCAGAATCGCAAGATTCTTTCGCCGGAGCGGGTTGCATCGATTCTGGGCCACACGCCCATGAAGCGGTTCGGCGAGGCCCGCGAGCTCGTCGGCGCGACGCTGCTGTTGGCGAGCGACGCGGCCGGCGGCTTTATTACAGGCGCCGAAATCGTCGTGGATGGCGGCTATCACGCGATGACAATATAAAAGCGGTCGGCGGGCCAGTGAAGGATCGAATCAGACGGCTTGCTATAGGAAGCTTCATTGTACAATGTCTTCCCATGGCTACTGATAAATACAAGGAACTCGAGGCCGCGCGGGCCAAGCTCGCGAGTCTGGAACAATCGATTGCGGACGAGCGGAACAAGGATCTCGCCGGCCTGCCGGCGAAATTCGGTTTCGCTTCCGTGGGCGAATTTGTGCAGGCGGTGCAAGCCGCCGCAGGCGGACGTCTCGGCCGCCGCAAGGGGCGCAAGCCCGCGGTCAAGAAGGCCGCCGCCAAGAAGGCCGGCGGCCGTCGCCGTCGTCGCGCCGTCATCACCGACGAGACGCGCGGCCAAGTGAAGAAGATGGTCGACGCCGGCAAGACTGGCGCCGAGATCGCCAAGGAGCTCAAGATTTCGCTCCCGAGCGTGCAGAACATCAAGAAGGCGCTTGGACTGGTCAAGGCACGCTGATCGGCGGCGCAACGTCTGCCACTTGAACGGCCCCCGTCTCGACGGGGGCTTTTTTATTCTGGCGAATCGCCGGGCGGCGCAAAAAATCCCGGCTCATGTCCGCTTCCTTTATTCAGGCCAACACCAATGGTCGGCTGCATTCGGCGGCGGAACCGTCGATCACCCCGCTCAACCGGGGGTTCCTTTATGGCGACGCGATCTATGAAGTCTGGCGGACGTATCAGGGCGTCGTGTTTGGCTGGGAGGAACATTTCCGGCGACTGGAGCGCTCAGCCGCGGCGCTCCACCTCGTGCTGCCATGGACGCGCGCGATGATGTTCGCCGAGGTGGCGCGGACGGTGGCGGCATTCCGGGCGGCGGCGGCGTTTACCGGTGAGGTTTATATCCGGCTCCAGGTCTCGCGCGGCGCGGGCCCGATCGGGCTCGACGTGGCGCTGGCCGAAGCGGCGGAGTATGTGCTGCTCGTCCAGCCGTGCCCGGAGAATTCCGCGGCGGTCCTGCGCCCCGGCGCGAAACTGTCGATTGCCCATTCGCTGCGGCGCAACCCGATCGCCAGTCTCAGCCCGGCGTGGAAAACCGGCAACTATCTCAACAATATCCTCGGCCTGCGCGAGGCGCGGTCGCGCGGCGCGGACGACGTGGTGATGCTCAACCTCGAGGGTGAGGTGACCGAGGCATCGACCTCGAACGTGGCGTTCGTACGTGACGGCCAGGTGCTCACGCCGCCGCTCGCGGCTGGTATCCTGGAAGGTATTACGCGGGCTCTCCTGCTCCGCACCATCGCGCCGGCGGCGGGTGTGCCGGTCGCCGAGACGGTGCTGCGACCGGAGGACCTGGCGGGCATGAGCGAGTGTTTCATGCTCTCATCGACGAAGGATGTCACCCCGGTGGGCGCGATTGACGACCTGCGGTTCAAGGTCGGCCCCGATACCGTGGGGTCGAAATTGAAGGCGGCCTTTGCGCAGTACGCGCGCGAGTCAGCGGCGGCGCACCCGGAACTCAAGGTGTAGACGACATCAGGCGATCGATCGGAGATTTACCACGAAACACACGAAACACACGAAAGCTCGAACTTCGCTTTCGTGTGTTTTGTGTATTTCGTGGTGCGGTCAATAGCGGGCCATGCCGGGCTCGATCGCTTCGGCCCAGGCGTCGATGCCGCCGG
>JBEIHL010000199.1:0-6176 GCA_040381375.1 Opitutaceae bacterium | reverse complement strand
GGGTGCGCGATCTGCGCGAGGCCATGAGCCTGGGCACGCCGCAGGCAGAGGATCGGTTGATCCACGGCGTACCGGAGGAGCCGAAGTGGTTCGTCCGGGGCGGCACGACGGAGGACGGCCGTTTCCTGATCATTTATGTTTCCCGCGGTTCGGCCGCCGAGAACCTGCTGCGCTTTGTCGATCTCGGCGACCCGCTGGCACCCCGGATCGACGCGCCGGTGCAACCTCTGGTCGAGACCTGGGGCGCGGAATACAGCGTGGTCGGCAACGACGGCCCCGTCCTCTATGTCGTCACGACCGACGGGGCGCCGCGGCGGCGGCTCGTCGCGATCGACACCCGCGCGCCGGAACCGGTGCACTGGAAAACCCTGATCCCCGAGGGCGCGGACGTGATCGATGCGGTGGAACTCATCGGCGGGCGTTTCGTGGTGAAGACGATGCGCGACGCCAGCAGCCGTTTGACGGTGCACGCCCGCGACGGACGGCTGGTGGGAACGATCGCGTTGCCCGGGCTCGGCACGGTCGCTTCCGTCAGCGGGCGCGACGACGAGAGCGAGTTGTTCTACAGCTTCACCTCGTTCGCCACGCCGACGACCATTTTCCGGCACGACCTCGCGGCGGATCGTGGCGCGGTTTTCCGGGCGCCGCAGGTGGCGTTCAAGCCGGACGATTTCGAGACGCGGCAGGTGTTCTATACGTCAAAGGACGGCACGCGTGTGCCGATGTTTATCACCCACCGCAAGGACCTGACGCGGGACGGGTCGGCCCCGGCGATCCTGTATGGTTATGGTGGATTCGATGTTTCGCTTACGCCGGGCTTTTCGGTTTCGATGGTCGCCTGGATGGAGGCGGGCGGCATCTACGCGGTGCCCAACCTGCGCGGCGGCGGCGAGTACGGCCGGGCCTGGCACGAGGAGGGCACGAAGGAAAAGAAGCAGAACGTATTCGACGACTTCATCGCCGCGGCCGAGTGGCTCTTCGCGCACAAGTACACCGCGCCCGACAAACTCGTGCTGAGTGGCGGTTCCAATGGTGGGCTGCTGGTCGGCGCCGTGATCAACCAGCGTCCGGACCTGTGCCGCGTGGCGTGGCCGGCGGTGGGCGTGATGGACATGCTGCGCTTCCATAAATTCACCGTCGGCTACGCGTGGACGAGCGACTATGGCTCGAGCGACGATCCGGCCGGGTTCAAATACCTGTCGGCTTATTCACCGCTGCACACCATGAAGCCTGGCGCGCGCTATCCGGCCGTGCTCGTGACCACGGCGGACCACGACGATCGCGTGCACCCCGCGCACTCGTTCAAGTACGCTGCGGCGCTGCAGGCCGCGGTCGCGAAGGACTTGAAGGAGCGCCCGGTCATGATCCGAATCGAAACCAAGGCGGGCCACGGTGCCGGCAAGCCCACGGGCAAAGTGATCGAGGAAGCGGCGGACCGCCTGGCGTTCGGCGCGCATTTTTTCGGTATGCCGGGCCCGTAATTTCACGGCCAGACGGGTGACATGGTTCGACTGTAGGAGCGGCTTTATGCCGCGACCGACGGTCGGGCTCCTTTCCGGTCGCGGCGTAAAGCCGCTCCTACAATGGCAAACCGCGACCCCGCCGATCGCGAGTGAGGTGCGCGGCCAATGTTCTATTTTGCCATGCCAGCGGCCGCCGCGCTGGCTTCCTCGCGCTCGATTTCGCTGACCGGCTTCGGCGTCAGGAAGCGCGTGAATTTCTCCATATAGAGATAGAACACCGGCGTGATATAGAGAGTCAGTAACTGCGAAACGACGAGTCCGCCGACGACCGCGAGACCGAGCGTGCGGCGGGCTTCGGCGCCGGCGCCCCAGCCAAGCGCGATCGGCAGCGTGCCGGCGAGGGCGGCGAGGGTCGTCATCATGATCGGACGGAACCGCACCAGGCAGGCTTCGAAGATGGCCTCGTGGGGGGGCTTGCCGTGGATGCGCTGCGCCTCGAGGGCGAAATCGATCATCATGATCGCGTTCTTCTTCACGATGCCGATGAGCATGATCAGGCCGACGTAGCCGTAGATGTTCAGCTCCTCGCGGAAGACGATGAGCGTGATCAAGGCGCCGAAGGTCGCCGACGGCAGGCCCGACAGAATGGTGATCGGGTGCACGAAATCCTCATAGAGGATTCCGAGCACGATGTAGATGACGAGCACGGCGATCAGCAGCATCCAGCCGAGGCCCTGCAGGGAACTGGTGAAGGCGGCGGCCGTACCTTGGAACACGCCGCTGATCGTCGCGGGCAGGACCAGGCGCGCGACCGATTCGATGTCGGAGGTCGCCTGGCTCAACGCGACGCCGGGGGCGAGATTGAAGGAGAGCGTGACCGCCGGCGACTGGCCGAGGTGGGCGACACTGAGGGGGCCGACTGACTGGCGAACCGTGGCGACCGATTCCAGCGGGATCAGCCGGCCTTCGCGATTGCGCTGGTAGTGCAGGGCGAGGGCGCTCGGATCGCGCTGTTACTTCGGCGCGAGCTCCATGATGACGTAGTACTGGTTCGTAGGCGTGTAGATGGTGGAAACCTGGCGGGAGCCGAACGCGCTGTAGAGCGTGTCCTCGACCAGTTGCGCGCTGAGCCCGAGCGACGACGCCTTGTCGCGGTCGATTTCGATGATGAGCTGCGGGCTTGTAATGTAGAGGTCGGTGCTGACGTCCACCAGCGACGGCATCTCGCGCATCTTCTCGAGCATCACCGGGGAGAGCCGGTAGAGCTCCTGGAGGTCGGAGCCGTAGAGCGTGTATTGATAGACCGAGGACGAAGAGCGGCCGCCGATGCGGATGCTGGGCGGCACCTGCGGAGTGGACCGGATGCCGGGCACGACGGCGAGTTCGCTGCGCATCGCCTGCGCGATCTCCGAGGCGGGCGGGCGCTGGTCTCGCGGGACAAGGGTGGCGAAGATGCGACCGGTGTTCCCCGAGGTGCTGCCGCCGCGGCCGGAAGAGCCGATGTAGTTCGAGAAATTTTGGACGTACGGATTCCGCGCGAGGATCTCGCCCAGTTGCACATGATAACGCGCCATCGCCTCGAAGGAGGCATCCTGCGCGGCTTCGGTGTTGATCATCACGCGGCCGGTGTCCTCGGTCGGAATGAAACCCTTCGGCACGATCGCGAGCAGCCAGATGGTGAGACCGACCATGGCGACGGCGACGAGCATCACCGTGCGGCGCCAGCGCAGCGAGGCTTCCAGCGTCACGCGATAAAGGTGCAGCATGCCGTCGAACACCGACTCGGTCGCTCGATAGAAGCGTCCGTGCGTTTCGCGCCCGGTGTGCGGTTTCAGGAACCGGCTGCAGAGCATCGGGGTGAGGGTGAGCGAGACGAAACCCGAGACGAGAATCGCCGCGCTGATCGAGACGGCGAACTCGTGGAGCAGCCGGCCGAGAATGCCGCCCATGAACAGCACGGGGATGAACACCGCGACGAGCGAGAGCGTCATCGAGAGAATCGTGAACCCGATCTCGCGCGAACCCTTGAAGGCCGCGGCCAGCGGGCTCTCGCCCTTTTCCATGTGCCGGACGATGTTTTCCAGCATCACGATCGCGTCGTCGACGACGAACCCGACCGACAGCGTGAGCGCGAGCAGCGACACGTTGTTGATGCTGAAGCCGCAGAAATACATCACCGCGAACGTGCCCACCACGGCGATGGGAATGGCCACGCCGGCAATGATGGTGGCCGACAGCGTCCGCAAGAACAGGAAGATCACCATCACTACGAGCGCGACGGCCAGGACGAGCGTGAATTTAACGTCGTGCACCGACTCGCGGATCGTGAGTGACCGGTCGCTGTAGATGTCGAGGCTGATCGAGGCCGGTAGCTGGGAGCGGAACGCCGGGAGCAGCGCCTTGATGCCGTCGACCACCTTGATGGTGTTGGTGCCGGGCTGCCGCTGGATGAAGAGCAGGATGGAACGGTTCTGCGCCGGCGTCTCGCCCTGGCTGGTTTCGTCCACCGCCTCCGCCTTGTTCATGAACCAGCTCGCCGCCTTGTCGTTCTCGACGCTGTCGGCGACGTTGGCGATGTCGCCCAGTCGCACCGCCGCGCCGTTGCGGTAGCTGATGATGATCTTTCGGAAACCCTCCGCGCTGCGGAGCTGGCCGGTGGCGATGAGCGTCGTGGCCTTGTCGGCGCCGCTGAGCGTGCCGGCGGGCAGGTTGGTGTTGTTGGCGTCAAGGGCGCTGCGCACCTCATCGATGCCGATGCCGCGGGCGGCGAGTGCACGCGGTTCGAGCTGCACGCGGACGGCGTACTTCTGCGAGCCCATGACCTGCACCTGCGACACGCCATCGACGGTCGAAAGGCGCTGCGCCAGCACGGTTTCCGCCCACTCGTTCACCTCGGACAGCGGCTGCGTGGCGGAACTCAGGGCGAGCAGGATGACCGGGTCTTCGGCGGGATTACTTTTCCGGAAAGTCGGGGGCGCCGGCATGTCGCGCGGCAGGCGGCGCTGGACCGCGGCGATGGCCGACTGCACGTCCTGCGCGGCGCCGTCGATGTTGCGATCGAGATTGAACTGGAGCGTGATCGAAGTACTCCCCAGCGAGCTGCTGGAGGTCATCGAGTCGATGCCCGCGATGCTGGAGAACTGCTGCTCGAGCGGGGTCGCGACGGCCGAAGCCATGGTTTCCGGGCTCGCGCCGGGCAAAGAGGCGGAGACGCTGATGGTGGGAAAGTCGACGTTGGGCAGGTCGCTGACGGGCAGGCGCTCGTAAGCCATCCAGCCGAAGAGCGTGATCGCCGCCGTGACGAGCGCGGTCATGACCGGCCGCCGGATGAAGGGATCGGGGATGTTCATGCTTCCTTCTTCTTCTTTTTGCCCTCTTTCGCTGGACCGGGGCCGGTTTCGCCGGACTTCAGGGCGGCGTTGGCCGCGGCCGGCGATTTGATCTCCACCGCGCGGCCTGGGACGACGCGGAGTTGGCCATCCACCACGACGGTTTCACCGGCCTTGAGCCCGGTGGCCACCACCGCCAGCAGTTCGAAGGATCGCTCGATGGTCACGGGCCGAAGCTCGGCAATCCGATCGGCGGAAACAACGTATACATACTGTCCGGTCTGCGACGTTTGGACTGCGCTCGTGGGCACGGCCAGAACCTCGGGTTCGGAGAGGGTGAGGGTGACCGAAGCGAACTGGCCCGGCCAGAGACGGTCGCGGTCGTTGGTGAATGTGCCCTTCAACCGGATCGTGCCGGTGGCGGAATCCACGGTGTTGTCGACAAAGGTCAGCGTGCCGCGCTCGGGTTGTTCGCCCGCGCCCGGCGGATGGACCGTGACCGGCAAGGCGTGGTCGGCGCGGAACCGGTTGATCGCCGCAAGGTGCTGCTGGGGCACGCCAAAGGTCACGTAGATGGGATTGAGCTGGTTGATCGTGACCAGGGCGCCGGCTTCGTTGGCGCGGACCAGGTCGCCTTCATCGACATTGATGTTGCCGGTGCGGCCGGGGATCGGGGCGCGGATCGAGCAGTACTCGAGTTGTACGCGGGCGCCGGAGACGCGCGCCTCGCTGGCCTTCAGCTCGGCCTCGAGCGCGCGGGCATCGTCGGAAAGTTTCTGGAACTGCTCCTTCGAGACCATCTGGGCGGAACTCAGCGAACGGTAGCGCTCGACCTGGGCGCGGGCGGTGTCGAGCTGCACCTTTAGCCGCTCGAGTTCCGCCTCGGCGGTGAGCAGGGCATTGCGGAAGGGTCGGGGATCGATCTCGAACAGCAGGTCGCCCTCCTTCACGTCCTGACCCTCGCGGATGGCGATCTTCTTGAGCGTACCCGCCACTTGCGAGCGGACCGTGGTCGACCGAACGGGCTCCACGGCTCCGATGGCTTCGACGTTGAGGGGAACCTTGCGCAGTTGGACCTCGCCGACGAGGACCGGGGCGGCGCCACCGCCACCTTTGCCGGACTTGCCTCCCTTGCCGCCGGACGATTTGGCGCTTCCCCCTGACGGATTCTCGCCGCAGCCGGCGAGACCCAGGACAATGATGAGCGCAGAGAGCCGTACAACAGCGGGCCGGCAACGGGAGAACGACATAGGGAAGAAGGGAAAGGGCGAAGGGAACGGGCAACGGGACGCCCGCCGCGGCGGAAGGACGCCAGTTGGGCAACCTGTTGGATCTTTGTCAAAGGTGCGGAGCAAGACGCGGGCCGAACTTAAAGGTGATGCCC
>JBEIHL010000198.1:0-6193 GCA_040381375.1 Opitutaceae bacterium | reverse complement strand
TCGTCTTCAACGCCGTTTCGCGGCCGATGCGCTCAATGGCCGACGACCTCGCCGCCTGGCGGTCCTCGATGGAGACCAACGCCACCGGGTTCTTCGCGTTCGTCCGCACTGTCGGCGACGCGATGGCGAAGACCGGCGGCGGCAGCATCGTCAACATCGCCTCGATGCAGGGTGTCATCGGCATGAACCCGTGGCTCTACGAGGGGCCGACGATGACTGCGCCGCCCGACTATTTTTTTCACAAGGGCGGCATGATCAACCTCACGCGGTATCTGGCTTCCCACTACGGACCGCAGCGCATCCGGGTGAACGCGGTTTCACCCGGCGGCATCTTCAACCCGGAAAAGCCGGCACCACCCGCCTTCCTCGAACGCTACGCCAAGGTCACCATGCTGGGCCGGATGGCCGAAGCCCATGAGATCAGCGGCGCGGTGGTCTTCCTCCTCAGTGACGCCTCGACCTACGTGACCGGGAGCAATCTGGTCATCGATGGTGGCTACACCGCGAAATGAACTCCGATCCCCGCGTCTCCCTGTTCCGCGCGATCCCGGCCACCCTCGGCGAGGGCGCCATGTGGCACCCGGCCCGCCAGTCGTTGTTCTGGATCGATATTCCCGGCCGGAAGATTTTTGAGACCACGCTCGCCAGCTCTTCGACCCACACCCGGCCGGTCGACCAGCTTATCGGCGCCGTCGCTCCCACCGCGGACGGCGGACTCGTCGCGATGTTGCAGGACGGCGTGCACCGCTTCGATCTCGAGACCGGGCGCACGACCGCGTTCGTGCATCCGGCCGGGCACGACGCCACGACCGTGCGGTTCAACGATGCCAAATGCGATCCGCACGGCCGACTCTGGGCCGGCACGATGGCCATCGATGAGTCGGCCGGCCGCGGCGCGCTCTATCGCATCGATCCCGACGGTTCCTGCCGTCGCATGCGGTCGGACGTCTCGGTTTCCAACGGCCTCGCCTGGTCGCCGGATCACCGCACGCTCTACTATATCGACTCGCCCACGCGGACCGTGCAGGCCTTCGACTATGATGCAGCGACGGGCGACATCTCCCGCCCGCGCGTCGCGATCGATACGTCCACCGTTCCGGGTTATCCCGACGGCTGCACGATTGATAATGAAGGCAACCTCTGGGTTGCGCACTGGGAAGGCTGGTGCGTGAGCCGCTGGGATCCGGTGCGGGCCCGGCTTCTGGATACGCTGAGGGTGCCGGTCAGCCAGGTGACCACCTGCACATTCGGCGGTCCGGCGCTGGATACGCTGTTCATCACCACCGCCGGGAATCGCCTGAGCGAGACCGACCGCGCCGCGCAGCCGGAGGCGGGTTTCATGTTTGCGGCGAACGTCGGAGCAAGGGGATTTCCGACCGACGTGTTCGGCCAGCGAGCGTGATTTCTCTTGGGAGCGCGCCCGTCCTCGTCCGCGGTCGGCAAACCACGAGGCCGGATGCCTCGTCGACGTCGGCGCGCGGCCCCCGATAGACGAAGGCATCCAGCCTCGGGCTTCGACTCCAGACGGGGACACCAACGCCCCAGCGACACTCACTTCCCCACTTCGCGGCGCCAGAGACGTTCGTAGTCGTTCTCGTACGCGTAGCGCAGCTCGAGATCCGTGATCTCCGTGGCCGAAGCGCCACCGGTCACGGTCACCACCACCGCGTTACCGCCCCGGCGCATGATCGTCGGATCGGGCACGGAAAGGTGCACATACTCCTCGGCGGCGTCACGCTGGCGCACCGCTGCACCCGTGATCGAACGCACGGAAAAACGGGCGTCCGCCGCAGGTCGTCCGGTGAAAAGCTCTCGGCCGTTCACCATCACGACGATGGCTGCCCCGGCCGGCAGATCGCGGAAGCCTAAACGCAGTTCGGAACCCAGCCGCGGAAACGGCACCACGGCGGGCTCCTCCGCAACCGCCAGCGTCAACGAAAGGCTTCCGTCGGCCGCCAGCCTGGCCGGCAGTTGCTTGCCGTACGCATACGACCCCGGGCCGTCGAAGTAGTAGCTCTTGGTCACCGCAAACACCTTCGCCTGTCCGGCCAGATTCTCCGGGCGCGCGACGTCGCGAAAAACCCGATACAGCCGATCGTCGTGCGGGCGGACCCAACCGAAGGCGAAGTAGAAGTTGAAGAGATAGAAACCCTCCACGCCGAGCGCGCGGTAGGCGGCCGCCGCCCCGCGAATCTCCTCGAGGGTCGCGTCGCGCGACAACTTCATCCCGGCGTAGCGATCCGCGCCCGTCCCGGCCGGAAACGGCAGCCGCCAACTGTGGCGTGGATACAGTGACGGCTGCACGGCGACGCCATGCTTCCACCCCAGCGCCACCAGGTCGGCGATCGGCATGTCCCAAGCGAGGGTCATGATCTGGGCCGGCGAAACCAGGTCGACCAGCCGCTCCGCCATCCAGCGCTCCACCTCGAGCCCGGCCGTCGTGCAATCGGCCAGCGACGGCGGCAATCGGACAAACAGGTGCTGGGGGCGATTCGTTTCGCGCGCGAGTTGATCGAGGCGCGTCCGGACCCGGCGCACGAGCTCGGTCATCAGGGGAGCTCCGGCCGCCGCTTTTCCCCTCGGGAAAAAGACCTGGAACCGATTGAAATCGAGTTCGAATCCATCGACGAGGTCGCGGTTGCGCTCGAGCACCTCGAACACCGTGTCGATCCGCAACTGCCGCACCGCTTCATGGGTGTAGTCGAGCAGATTGCCGTACGCCGGCTGCCAGGGCAGCGGCGAGTCCTTGATCGTGTAGCGATCGCGGTGCTGGAACCAGAACTCACTCGTCATCGAGTGCTCGTCGGGTTTCACCATGAAATGGGCGTCGTTCATTCGCAGGCTCGGAATGAAACGCAGCCCGAGCGCCTTTGCCGCCTCTCCCGCGGTGCGCACCGCGTCCGCCCCCTGCGCGAGGCACACGCGGGCATTCTCCATGCGCTTTTCCATCAGCGAACCCGGCGTCTCGTCGGGCGCCTTCCGCCAGCCGACGCGACTCGCGACCTTCGTGTCGTAGTACATCAGGTCGCCGCCCATCCCCACGCTATAGACCAAGGTCCGCACCGGCGTGTCGGCGAGCGCGGCGATGTTGGCGCGTAACAAGGCCTCCGACTGCGCGCGGTCGGGCACGACGAACGAGAGGTCCGCATCGTCGTTGAAGACCAGGCCGAACGCCGGCAGCGGCCGCGGCGCCTGCGCGCGAACGGAAGCCGTCGCGCTGAAGGCCAACATCAGAACCAAAGCCAATCCGAGCATCCCACCACGGGATCCCCCCTGGAGGCGGGGTGCCCCCACCCCGCAGGATTCCGCTTCGGAACCCAATAGCTCTCGGGGTGAGGGCACCCCGCCTCCATGAATGAGCATTCTTCTCATGGCGTCCTCCGCGACGAGAGCCCGGTCAGCCGCACGCTGCCCTGATCCGCCGTGCTTCGAAACTCCACCCGGAGGTAGTTTACGCCGAACTGCGCCGGCCGCTGCGCGGCAAACGTGCCGGCCGGCCGGCCATCGATCTCGAGCGTCAGTTCACCGCCGCGGGTGGGATCGGCCCAGCGCAGCCGCACTTCCCGCTCCTGAGGCGCCGAACCTGCCGCGGAGGCGTCCAATGGGATTGAATACACCGCGTGCGCCGCGGCCTTTCCGTCGTCGATGCGGGTGAAGTGATCGTTCAACACCAGGCGCAGCCCGCGCACCTCTGCCGGAACTTCGATCCGCGCGCTGATCTCGCCCGCCGCCGCGAGGGGGAAATTCCACGACGCCCCGCAGAGCCCGGTCGATTTCTGCGGAATCGCGAGCGCGGTCCGGCCCGACGTAAGCAGCTCCACCCGCAGCCCATCGTCGCCATATTGGGTCCACTCGACCGGCCCAAGCGCCAGATCGTTGTTCGCTCCCGACTCCTCCAGCCAGCCCGGGTCAAACATCAGCACCGCGCGTTTGCCCTCCCCTTGCCCACTGACGACGACCACCTTGCCGGCGGCGTTTTCCGCGAGCGAGGCGTACGAGCTGCCGCGGTCACCGCCGCTGACGGCATCGGTCTCGTGGAGGATTTCGCGAAATCCCCGCCAAGTGCGGCCGTCGTCCGCGCTGATCGCGGCCTGCAGCACCTCGCGTCCACCCATCGCATAACTGCGTGGATCGGTCCAGTTCTGGCAGGGATTGGTGAGCAGCACGATCCGACCGTCGCGCAGGCGGAGAAGGTCAGACGGCGAGTCAGACGAGATGAAACCGGTCCGCTCGAGTTCGGACCAGCGTTCTCCGCCCCGGGAGAACGACTGCCAGAGCCGTCCGCCCCGATCGCGGACGAGCATCCAAATCCGGCCGTCGCGGAGTTCCAGCAACGCCGGCTCGATAGCGCCATAGCGCGTCACATTCGGCGTCCCGAGCACGAGGCTGAGCTGGTCGGGCGACTGGCGCCAGGTCGTGCCCTGATCGTCGGAGAGGTAGACGAAGGTGTCGTTCCAGCCGCGGTCGGGGCCATTCGCCGGCGGCTGCTCCCGCACCGGAATGGCCCGCGCCACCGCCAGCACCAGCCGCCCCGAGGCGGAGAGTTGGATGAAGCCGTTGATCGAGCCGACATAGCCCGGCACCACCTTGCGGGGCTCCGACCACTCGCCGGCTCCGGCCGGCCGCCGCGTGTGATAAACCTCGTAAAGGCGTCCGCGATAGCCGCCCGGACCGTCGCCAAGAATATGATACACGGCGTGCATCGCGCCGTCCGCCGCCTCCAGCACCACGATCGCGTAGTAGGCCCGGCCCGGCAGGCGAAACGAAATCTCGGGCTCGCTCCAGGAGAGGCCGCCGTCGCGCGAGCGGATCACGCTCACGGAATCGCTTTCGGGCTTGGTGATGGCGTAGATCTCCAGCGTGCCGTCGCGTCGCGCCACGATCGAGGCCTCATTGGTCGGCGCTTCCCGCACGATCGCCGGCGCCCCAACGGAGCGGACGTCGCCTGGCGCCGGCCGCAACTGCATCCCGAACGGATTGCCAAAAGGCTTCGCCGCGGCGGCCGCCGCCGGGAAGCGTCCCGTCGCCGCGAACGTGTACAGGTGCACCAGGCCAAGATCCGCATCGAGTCCAAGGGCGCCCAAGGCGGCCGGACTGCAGGGGCCCCGATGAATCTCCCTGCCATCCACGGACAGCACGGCCACTTCCCCGCGGCGCTCGAGCACGAGATGGAAGCTCTTGCCCGGCTTCACCTCCGGGACGGAAATCTCCACCGGTGCATCGCCCGCCCGGAAAAAGCGGCCGCGCAGCTTCCAGGTCCGGCTACCACTCGCCAACCCCAGTTCACTTCCCGCTCCGACCACCAGCAGGCTCTCCCGCCCGGACCGCGGCAACGCGAGATCAAGTTCAACCCGAAAATCACCCGCCTCCGGCGGAGTCGCCGCCAGCAAACGGTGACCGCGACCGCTCCCAAGCAAGAAGCCACCCTGATCGACGGTCCACGCCCGGCCGCTGTACCGCACGCGCGGCGCCGTCTGGTTCTCGGCGTTCGCCACAAACGTGACCGTGACCGCGCGTTCCGGCTGCGCCGAAGCCGTGCCGGCGACGACCGCCACGAACGCTGTCACCCACCGGAACCCCCATCGCCTCATGGCGCGGAATAAAACCAGTCGAGCGGTACGCTCTTGAACCTGAGCGAGAGCATTTTTCCGCCTTTGGGGAAGTGATAGTAACTCAGCAACGCCCGCCCTTGGTGAAAGGTGACGCTCGTGTAGGCGTAAGTGAACTCCGGATCGGACTCGAGGTGGCGCGGCTTGCTCCAGCTCCGGCCTTCGTCCTTCGAAATCATCGTCGCGAGCGGCGTGCGCGCACCACCGTGATTCGCGCCGAGCACCGTCTTCTCGGGATTGGTCCAGGCCACGTTCGGGTTCCACACCAGCAGCCAGTCACCTGAGCCGGGCAGCGCAACGAGCGTGGAAGGAGCCTCCGGCGCCTCGATGTTCCAGGGTGCCGCGTCCGTCCAGGTGTCGCCGCCGTCGCTCGAGAACGACCGCCAGATGTAGCCGGTTTGGGTACGGATGATCTGCATCACGCGACCGTCCTTCAGCTCGATCAGGCCGGGTTCCATCGCACCCCGCTTCGGCGCGGACAGCAGCGTGCGTCCGCGCTTCCACGTGCGGCCGTCATCGTCGGAAAAATAAACCACGGTCCGGAAGTCGTCATTCTTCGTCCAAACCTGTTTGCTCGTCGCGAT
>JBEIHL010000197.1:0-6196 GCA_040381375.1 Opitutaceae bacterium | reverse complement strand
CGTAGTTGTCGCCCTTCTGCGGCAGGAGGTCCGGATTGCTCACGGTGACGCGCATGGTGTCGTCGTTCACGGTGTCGTTCGGAATGATCGACCCGAACGCGGGCCGGCCCACGCCGGTGGACCAACTCGCGCGCGTGACGAGGCCCGCGATGGGTTCGTATTTCAGATGGAGGCCCGGGAGCGTGACGCGGTAGTCGCCCTTGTTGGTGACGCGGGTGCCGTACTGGGCCTGGGCGCGGCGGATGGTTTCGGAGTCGGTGACGGGCCCGACCCACGCGGCGCGACGGGCGCGTTCCGCGGGTGAGATGTAATTCAACGGACCCTCGCCCGAAACGCGGGTGTCCTCGAAGCGCACGCCGGCCAGCGCGGAAACGGGTCCGAGCCGGACGTTGCCCATGACGTACGCCGCCGCGATGTCCTCCTGCACAAACTTCAGCGCCTGCAGCGCGGTAGGCGCGCCGAACGCGACGTCCTCCCGCCAGTATTGCGGATTATCGCGCAGGTGCTGGCCGACGCCGTACGGGTTGGGCCACACCGGCGCGCCACCGCGGCCGCCGTAGGCTTTTTCCTCATCCTTGCGATGATAGCCGGTGGTGTCGGTGAACTGGCCGAGCCCCTGGTTGTCATCGGCCGTGCCGAGAATCGTGTCGGCGCCGGTGAAATTGAAACGCCGGTTGTCGCCCCAGAGATCGCGCTCCTGCCGTTTGTACGCGACGCCCGTCTTCACGTACATCGGCAGGGTGAAGAGGAAATCCTTCTTCAGGTCGAACTTCCCGCCGTAGACCTGATCCTTGCTCCGCTTGTCGTTCAGCGTGAGCTGCAGATTGGTGTAGTTGTTCAGATTGTACATGTCGGGCCCCTCGGTCTGGAGCACGGTCGGATTCACGCCGTCGCGCGACCGGTCGACCGTCCACCCGATGTTGCCGAGCCGCATCGTGACCACGTTCTGCGGCACGCCGTTGTAGGCGGCGGCATTGGAGTACGTGAGGCCGTAGTCGATGTTCAGCCCGGGGAAACGGTGGCGGACCGTCGGCTGGATCAGGATCGTGCGGCCGGAGTTGTCCCAGGCATTCACCGAGATCGCGTTCGTCGACAGCGTCGGGTGAGCGTAGACGCGCGTGACGTTGTCCGCGTAGTTCGGGTTGATGTACCCGCCGCCGGTGCGCCGGCCGGTGGCGTCGACCGTGGCGAGCACCTGCGGCGTGGCGGCGGTGGCGACCCCGACCGTCGACAGCGTGCTCAGCCGCGTGTCGGGGTTCTCGAAGTAGTAGTTGTAGGAGAGGCTGAGCGAGAGCGTCGTCTGCTGGCTCCAACGGTAGTCGAGTTTGAGCCCGCTCGCGACGCGCGACCGCGTGGCGTTCTCGACGCGGCGGCCCATGGAAAAATTGTACACCGGACCGGGCGTGGCCTTGCGCTCGAAGCTCTGGATCGTGGTCGAGCCGGCGCCGGGCTGGCTGTGCACGGTGCCGGTGAGGGTGATGCCGATGTTCCGCTTCTCGCCGACGACGTCGGTGTAGCTGAAGTTCATCGACGGACCAAAGCCTTCGATGGGCGCCTTCCACGAGGGGTTGGAGGCCTTGTAGGTCGGCCGCGTGATGAAACCGAGCGTGTAGGTGAAGACGCGGCCGGCGGCGCGGTCGAAGGCGCTTTTCGTGACGAGATTCACGCTGCCGCCGATCGAGGCGCCGTCCATGTCGGGTGTCGGCGCCTTGGTGACCTCGATGGTCTCGATGTTGCCGAGCGACGCCTGGTCGAACTCGAAGGCGCGGCCGCCGTTGGCCGACTGCGCGCTGGCGACCTGGAGGCCGTCCATCGTCACGGCGTTGAGCTCCGGTCCGACGCCGCGGATGCTCACCTGGCGCACATCGTGGCCGTTGTAGTTGGCGGTGATGCCGGCGATGCGCTGGAGGAGATCGCCGACGTTGCCGTCCGCGACGTTGCCAAAGGTGTCCGAGGACACGACCGCCTTCACGTTCGGCGCCTGGCGCTGGAGCGTTTCCGCCAGCGCGGTGCCCTCGCGTTCGCCGGCGACGGTGAACTTGTCGAGTTTGTAGATCTCCGCGGTGAGTTCGACGTTCTGCGTGACGGCCTGACCGGCGGTCACGCGCACCGGCACGCGACGGACGTCGAGGCCGGTGAAACTGACGACCAGCGTGACCTCGGTGCCCGCGGCGACGTTGAGTTGAAAGCGTCCCTCACGATCGGTGACGGCCGATTGCGACGTGCCGGCGACGGCGACAACGGCGCCCTCGAGAAACGCGCGCGTGGCGGCGTTGCTGACCTGCCCGCTGACGGTGCCGGTGTCGGCGGCGTGGGCGGACGACAGGAGGACGAACAGGGCGACGACGGTGGCGCGGGAGAGGAAGGCGAGGAGGGGCAAGTGCATCGGATCGGCTTGGGGTCGGCGAAGCGGACGGGGTTGATCGAGGCGAGTCAAGGGGACGTCGTGGCGAGAGCGGGGCAGATTTTTACAGGAGGGCGCAGAGAGCGCAGAGGCCTGACGCAGAGAAGGAGAATTGTCCGGGGATTGCCTCTGCGTCAGACCTCCGCGCTCTCTGCGATCTCCTGTAAAACGGATTGCCCCCACCTAGCCTCGTCTCACTTCGCCCGCCCCGCCTGCCCCGCGAGTTCCTGTACTTTATCGACCAATACGCCCTGCACCTCCGGCGCGAAGTAGCCGATGCCGCCGTGGTAGAGTCCGCGCGTCTCGTAACCGCCTTCGCGCAGCACGCGCGCGGACGGGAGATAGCCAAAGGTATCGCTGCTGTACGCGGCGAGCCAGAGCTTCAGCGGCCCGAGCGCCTCTTCGATCAGGCGCACGTAGTCCACGACCACCTCGCCGGGCAGACCGACGAGGGTGAGATCGGACCCGAACTGCCACACCGTGACGGGCGCGCTGTACGTTGTGGGCAGCGTTTCTCCGACCTTGAGCCGCGCGAGCATCTGGTCGGCGACCCACTTCTGCGTGGAGCCGGCCTTGGCGCTCGTCCTTTCCAGCTCGTCGCGCGACGGCGTCTTCTGCAGCGGCAGCGCGGTCATCGCATGCGCGACCCGGAGCGGGCCGTTGACGGGCTTGAGCGCGTTGCCCAGCACGCGCGTCACCTCGCGGCCCAGCGACGTGCCGTGCTCGCGCGCGATTTCGGCCGCCGGGCGCTTGGCGGGATCGTTGAGGCTGTTCGGGTACGGGTTAGCATCGCCGGCGAGACCCAGCATGAACATCGCCTGGGCCCCGGGGAACTCGCGTTCCAGAAACGCTTGCGCCGCGCTGGCGAAATCGCCGCTGATCTGGTTGTCGCGCGAGCCGTACGTGGTGTTGTGACAGGCCGCGCCGAAGACCACGCCCAGGAGTTTGCCGTCGGGCGAATCGACCCGCAGCACGGGGACCGAGCGGTCGACCGAACCGCGCGGGTTCACGCCCAAGATGACCCCGCGCTCGGTGAACTCGCGGCGGTTCATGGGAAAGTTCACGACGCCGACGCCCCACGAGATCCGGGCGGGTTGCAGCCGGCTGATCGCCTGCGTGGCGAGGCTGACGCACTGGTCCTGCAGCTTTTTGGTGTAGGCGATGAGTTTCTCCGCCTGATCCGGCGCGATCGTGTAGTGCGACTGGAGGCTCATCATGACCGCCGGACCGGCGTGGGTGTGCGAGGCGTTAAGGAGCATGCGTTCGCGCGGGATGCCCGTGGCGGCCGTGATGCGCGCGCAGGCGGGCTCGGTGAAGTCCGCCCGAAAGCCGATCAGGTCGGCGGTGATCACGATCGAACGACTGCCGGCCGCATCCTCCAGTGCGAGCACCTTGAGGTGAAGGTCGTCGACCACGTCGCGGGCGGGAATGGTGCGGCTCGCATAGCCGGCCAGCATCAGCGGCTCGGCGGGCGTGATCTTCGCGGCGGCAAAACCGGCCTTCCACGTGGCATCGGCGGCGGTCGCGGCGGAAAGGGAAACGACGAGGGCAAAGCAAGCCAACAGGCGGGAGCAGAGGCGGGGCGGCAGGCTCATGTTGCCCTTGAAGACAGAATCGCTGCGAATCGGAAAGCGGAATTCGCGCGACGGGAGCGGGGCGGCTGGGCCCGCGGAACACACGGACGACACGAAATCCCAACGCGCTGACGAGCCATCCGCCATTGCGGTGGCCTCCTACCACGCACGGCAAGTTCCGTCCGCGAGGTCGCCCCATCGCTGGGCAGCTCAGTGCGTCATGATATAGCAGATGATATTGATCGCGAGGGGATACGCGATCTTCTCCGCATACTTCTCGAAGTACTCGTGATCCTCACCCTCGCGCTCCCAGCCATCGCTGTCGTCGGAGTTGTGCAGCGCCATGACCACGATCCGTCCCTTGGCATCGAAGATGACCCGGTGCTGGATCCGCGTCCCGGCGACCTTGATGCCGATGTGGATATTGGGCACCTGCGCCTTTTCGCGAATGGGCACGACGATCCGGTAGAGCGGGTGCTCGATCGGCAGCTCCTCGAACGGCAAACCAGGCAGCACTTCCCGGAAAACGCGTTCGACGTGCGCCAGATCGGCGTCGCCCCAGAAATCCGTCATGAGCAGGAAGCCGCCGTTCTGGAGGTACTTTCTCAACCCCGTGACTTCATCCGGCGTCAGCGCCATCGCTCCCGGCGCGGAGGCAAAGAGAAACGGATAGTGCGGGAGGTCGGGATCCGTGGCCCGCACCAGCCGGGCATCCGGATCGACGCGTAACGAGGTCAACTGCTGCAGCCGATAGGACAGGTTGAGATCGGCGTCGGGCAGGTCGGTGGTCCAGCCGCCGCCCCGGCGCGTGCCCGTCGGCCGCGGCGCGCGATCGTAGCGCAGCCGCGCAAAGGTGAAGACATCGGTACGATAGCCGGACGGGTTTTCCCACTCCGGAGTGCCCGTGCTCCGACTGCCAATCTCACGCGCCGTGCGGGCGTTGGGCGGCACGTAAACCTGGCCCCCGCCCATGCGCCCCTGCGCGAATAGCGCCGCTTCCGTCGCCAAACCCAGCAGGGCGAGGCTCAACGGCAACACGCAGGACAGGCCACGGCGGTCGCACAGGCGCATGCGAGGACGGACGTACGGGAGGGCGCCGAAGATACACGCGGGCGCCAACGCGGTCCTACTTTCGCGTTGGGCAGCTCGGATCACGTGAAGCCTGAATGTGGGCAGGATAGGCAGGATCAGTGGTACAAGGGCAGCGACTACACCGCGCCGCTCGAAGCGACACCGGCCGGCGAGATTTCGGAGGTTGAATCGCGGGCGGTTTTTCCGCGTGCTCGCCCCCGGATGCCCCCTGGCTTCCGACCATGGTAGTCGACGCGCCCGCCAAGCAAACCACCCGTCAGCCCACCGCGGCGACCCTCACGTTCATCTTTCTGCTGAGCGTGGTGGCCTACCTTGCGATCTGGCGGGCCGGATTTGTCTGGGACGATGATTCCCACCTCACGGAGAACCCGTGCATCGTCGGTCCGCTCGGGTTCGTCGGCATCTGGACCAGTGCCGAAGCAGAGTATTTTCCCCTCGTGCAAACGGTCTGGTGGGTGGTGCATCAGATCTTCGGCCTCGCCCCGCTGCCGTATCACCTGCTCACGTGGGGACTTCATCTGGCGACGGCGTACTTCCTTTGGCGGACGCTCGACGAACTCGGGGTCAGGGCGGGCTGGCTCGGCGCCGCACTCTGGTTGCTGCATCCCGTCCAGGTGGAATCGGTCGCGTGGGTGTCGGAAACGACCAACACCCAGTCGGGACTCTGCTTCGTCCTCTCGGTGCGGGCCTTCGTGACCTGGTTGAAGGGGACGGGCGGCCGCGCCACCTATGCGCTGGCGGTCGCGTGGGCGGTCGCGGCGATGTTGAGCAAACCGTCGACTGTGATGCTTCCGGTCGTGTTCTTGCTGTGCTGGTGGTGGCTGCGGATTCCGTGGCAAACGCGTCGCGCGGCCCGAGTCATTCCTTTTTTCGTGTTGTCGGCGCTGGTCAGCGCCTGGACGGTGTGGGAGCAGAAGTTTCACTCGGGTGCATCGGGTCCCGAGTGGGCCCTCTCGCTGCCGGAACGAATTCTGATCAGTGCCCGCAACGTCTGGTTCTACCTCGGCAAACTGGCCTGGCCCGACCCGCTGTCGCTGATTTATCCCCGGTTGCTGCCGGACACCGGGCGGGCCCTGGACTATCTGCCGCTCGCTGCACTGGTGGTTTTTGCGGGCGGCTTGGTGGG
>JBEIHL010000196.1:0-6216 GCA_040381375.1 Opitutaceae bacterium | reverse complement strand
GATGAACGAACCGCGCCACGCGCGCAGCAAGGCGCCGGTTTCGAAGTCGTAGGCAAAGTGCGCGCCGGCGGGCGTGCCGACCGACGCGGCGTAGAGGCGCTTGCGCGGCGCAAAGGGGACGAAACCGCGCTGCACCACGGTGCGATCGTCGGGTTCGACCCGCACCAGCTTCGGCGCCGGGCCGCTGCGCGCCGGACGGTTCTCGCGCACCGTGACGGCGTGCGGGGCGATACCCGGTCCTTCCGCGAGCCATTCGAGGCTCGGTCGCGCGTTTGAGTTGTGCACGAGATCGAGCCGGAACGTGTGCCGGCCGGCGGCGAGGGTGACGATGCCAGGCTGGGTGCCCCGATCGAGGGGCACGACCACCGGCCGGTCGTTGATCTGCAGGCGCGCCGGGCCGCTCGACTCGAGGGCGAACCGGTACGCCCCCGCGCGGGGCACGAGGATCGAACCGGTGAACACGAGCGCAAATCGGCCGCTTTTCTCCACCGCGCTGTGCCCGAAACGGACCGGGGTGCCGGCGCTCTTCGGCGTTTCCTGGTCGTAAGCGCCGATCGACTTGTAGTCGCCCGCGTAGAGTTTGTAGCCCAATCCCTCGGTCGAGAGGGTCGAGCCGTCGAAACGCTTCACGCTCAACCGCCGCAGCGCGACGGCTCCGTGGTCGCCCTGGATCATGAGCGGGCCGAGCGGCTTCTCATCGTCGAAGGCCGGCGAGCGGGTCGGGCCGCCGATCTCGGCGTCTTCGTGAATCGTGAAGCCGTTGAGCACGACCTTGGCGAAGCGGGCGTTCCGGATCTTCTTCCCGGAGGCATCGAAACGCGGCGCCTGGAACTCGATGCGCAACCGCTGCCAGAGCCCGGGCGCCCGGCTGGCGTTGGCCCGGGGGGCGTGGCCGTCGTAACCTTCCTTGCCCTTGCCGCGGGCGGGGTCCCAGCGCTGGTAGATGCCGCCGTTGTCGCCGGGGCCGGGATCACGTTTGCCCCAGCTGTCGAAGAGCTGCACTTCGTATCGACCCTGCAGATACACCCCGGAATTTGATCCGGGCGTCAAAAGGAACTCGAGGTCGAGTTCGAGATCGCCGTGCTCCCAGTCGGTGAAGAGGTGGCCGCGGGTTTCCTTTTCCCGGCCCGGGTTGCAGACGAGCACGCCGGTGCCCTCGACGGGCGTGAGGGTCTTCTCTCGCCGCGGGTCGCCGGCGAGTCCGCCGGCCAGGACCCAATTTTTCGTCAGCGGGCGAAACGCCGCGGGGGAATCGAGCCGCACAGGCTCGGGGAGGAGGGACGGCTGGGCAAAGGTGGACGCGGCCAGCAGGAGCGGGGCGGCACGAAGAAACGCGGGCATGCGGCGGGGAGGGTCACGGGCGGCCCGGGGGAGCGCAAACGGATTTGCGCCGGCGGGCACGTGGGGTGCGGGCTTTTCCCGATTGCTTTCGTTGGACGGCAACGAGGCAGGATACCTCGTCTACGGCGTCGAGGCGTTGAGCCTCGTTTCCAGTGAAACCGGCAGGGCACGTCCTCCGCCTCAGGCGGCGGGCAGCCGGATCTCCGCGCGAAAACCGTGAGGGCTGCGGTTCGAGAAGCGGACCTCACCGCCGCAGGCGGCGATGCTGTTCCGCACGATGGCGAGGCCGAGGCCGACGCCGCCCGACTCGCGGGTGCGGGCGAGCTCGGGCCGGAAAAAAGGCTCGCCGAGCCGGTCGAGATCACCGGGGGGAACGCCGGGTCCGTCATCCTCGACGACGAGCGCGACGACGCGCTGGTCCCGCTGGGCGGTGACGCTGATCGGGCCGGCGTCGCCGGCGTTGCGCAGCGCGTTGCGCACGAGGTTGCCGAGCGCGCGCGCGAGCAGTCCCGGTTCGGCGACGACCTTCAGGTCGGCGGCCACGTTCATCGTGAGCCGCCCGCGGGGGTCCTCGCGCGCGAGCACGTCGGCGGCCAGCGGGGCGAGATCGACCGACTGGGTGACGACGTCGCGCGAACGCAGGCCGGCCTTGGTGAACGCGAGGAGTTCGTTCACGAGCGTGCTCATTTGCTGCACCTCTTCGCGCACGTCGGACACGGTTTCCTGGAGCGTGGCCGGCGCCTGGTCGCCGAGGATGCCGGTCGCCATCTGGAGGCGGGCGAGCGGTGAGCACAGCTCGTGGGCGACGTCGCCCAGGAAGCGCTTCTGGCCGTTCATATGCGCGTCGAGCCGCGTGGCCATCTTGTTCACGGAGTCGCCCAGTTTGCCGAGCTCGTCGCGGCGGCTGGTGTCGACGCGCGTGTCGAAGCGGCCCTCGGCGATCCGCTCGGTGGCGGCGGTGAGTTGTCCGATCGACCGCGTGATGCCGCGCACGAGGGGCAGCCAGAACAGCACGGACAGCAGCAGCACGACGGTGCCGGCCAGCAGCCAGGCTTGCAGGTCGAGGAAATGGAGCAGGGCCCAGAACGAATCGACGCGGGCGACCAGCAGGGCGGGGCTCGGCCGACCGTTCGTGGCCGACGCGAACAGCACGCGCATGCCGATCCAGTAGCTTCCCGGGGCAGCGGAGCGGACGATAAATCGGCCGGACTCGCGTTCGCGCACGACGTCGGGTGTTTCCGCCGGCGCCGGCGGTGGTGGCGGCTCCCGCTTGGCGGCCTCGTCGGGCGGAGGCCGGCGCGGGACGTTATCTCCTCCCTCCCGGTCGGTGCGCTCGCGCGGACCGAAGCCGCCCCGCGAGCCCCGACTGCCTGCGAGCCCGAAGGGGGAACGGAACAGTTGACGCCAGGAATCGATCCGGGTCTGGACACTGGCGGGCAGTTCCACGGCGGTGCCGGCGAGCTGGCCGTCGAAGCCGCGAAAGAGATAGAACTCGGCCCCGTACGCCGCCTTGAATCGTTCGATCACGGCATTGCGGTCGGCCTGGGCCGCCGCGCCCACCTCGGCCGCGATGATGTTCGCCTTGGCTTGGGCGCGGGCGCCGGATGGGCCGGCCACGAGGGCGTTCCAGCCGAGTCCGCCCTGCACGATGAAGAATCCAAGACCCAGCGCCGCGAGGAGCAGCAGATTCAGCATCAGCCACACCGAGACTTTGAGGGATAGTGGATACGAAACCTGCATCAGAAGCTGGGGAGACGCGGCGAAAGCGCGGAAGTTAAATCATAACGCCTGCTCCGGTCCGACCATCATGTATCCCGCCGAGCGTACGGTGCGGATGTAGCGCGGCTCCTTGGCATCATCGCCGAGCTTCTTGCGCAGGGAGGAAATGTGGACGTCGATCGACCGGTCGAAGACGTCGTAGTTGCGGTCGCGGCACTCGTCGAGCAGCGCCTCCCGGGTCTTCACCCGGCCGCGGGCCTTGGCGAGGCTCGCGAGGAGGTCGAACTCGACCGGCGTGAGCACGAGCGGCTTCGTATCCATCAAGGCGGAGCGGGCGTCGAGGTTGACGCGCAGGGCGCCCACGACGACCTCGGCGGGCGGGGCGTCATGGCCGGAATTGTTTCCGGCACTTGCCGCGCTCCGCCGCAGCACCGCGCGGAGCCGGGCGAGCAGCTCGCGGGTCGAGAACGTCTTGGGCAGGTAGTCGTCGGCGCCCACCTCGAGTCCGACGATGCGGTCGGTCTCGTCGCCCCGCGCCGTCAGCATCAGCACCGGCAACTGGCTGCGCGTGCGTATCCGTTTCAGCACTTCAAAGCCGTCGAGGCCCGGCAGCATCACGTCGAGGATCACGGCGTGCCACGGCGGTTCGGCGTTGAGCACGCGGTCCACCCCCTCGAGGCCGGAATGGACGGCGGTGACGTCGAAACCCAGCGGCTCGAGATAAGTTGTGACAAGACGGCAGAGCTTGCGGTCGTCGTCGATCATCAGGAGCCGGGTGCGGCCGTCTGGACTGTCGGGCATGGGGGCGTTGTGGTTGAAGATTGCCGATTGTGCAACTGCCGTGGATGGCGGCACCTTGTGACTCCGGATCGCCGCTGGCATCCCTGGGAATACATCCGGACCGGCCGGCCGGTGCCGGCCTCATTCCTCTCCGTCCCAATAATCGGCATCCTGGGGGCGAAAGAACTTTCGAACCTCGCGCAGACCCCACTTTGCGGAGTCGGGATAGTGCCAGTAGTCGACGGGTGGATTGTCGGCGATGAGGAGGAACACGAGGTCGGTGTCGCCGTTGTTCGTGAGCTGATGCGCCTCGCCGGGCGGATGCAGCACGACGTCACCCGGGCCGACGGCTTGCATGCCGGCTTCGGTGCGGACCGTGCCGTGACCTTCGAGCAGGAGAAACAGCTCCCACTGCGCCGCATGGCTGTGCAACGGGCAGCCGCACTCGCCCGGTCGCAGCCGGCTCAGCTCGAGATCGAACGGATGCCCGCCGAGTCCGGTCGGGGTGTTGCGCTTCGCGCCCAGCGCGATCGAGAGCTCTTTGCTGAAGCCGCGAAACTTCCCCTTCGGCGACGCCCACTTCTCCCACGCGAGGTCGTCGGGGTGCAGTTTGCGTCGGGCAAACGGAGTGAGTTCGGTGGCCGGAGGCGAGCCGGAGGGCTGGTAGGGCGGGGCGCCGGGGAGCGCGGCTTCCTCGCCGTCGAAGTAGCCGGTCTCGGCCATGCGGAAATACTTCCCCGGCGGACGCAGGCCCCATTTGGCGGAGTCGGGATAGTAGAATGCGTCGAGTGGCGGATTGTCCGTGAGGATGAGGACTTCGAGCGGCTCGGGTCCGGGATTGAGCAGTTGATGGGCTTCGCCGGGCGGGTGGACAAAGACCTCGCCGGTGCGCACGGCGTGGATTCCGTCCTGGGTGCGCACGGTGCCGGCGCCGGACAACACGACGAACAGCTCCCACTGCGCCAGGTGGAGGTGGAACGGACATACCGCGGCGCCCGGTGGTATCCGCCGAACTTGGACGTCGAAGGGATGGCCGCCGCACCACGTCCCGCCGTTGCGGATGCCGCCGAGCGCGACGGAGACATTCCGACAGTACGAGTGGAAGGTGCGACCCGGCGAATGCTGCTCCTCCCACGGGAGCGAGGGCAGGTGGATGCGGTGCATGAAGCTACAGCACGGTGCGGACGGCGTCGTTGAGCTGACGGGCGGTCGGCAGCTTGCCGCGGAACTCGGCGGGAAGCTTCGGCTGTAGTTGGTATTCCGCTACACCGATCGGATTGGCCTTGGTCTTGAGCGCGAACTCGACCTCGAGGTTGTCCTTCTCGGCGCAGAGAATGATGCCGATCGAGGGCCGGTCGTCGGGTGCGCGTTCCTTTTCGTTCAGCAGGTTGAGGTAGAAATCCATCTTGCCGGAGAACTCCGGTTCGAACGAACCGACCTTGAGGTCGATCGCGACGAGCGCCTTGAGGAAGCGGTGGTAGAAGAGCAGGTCGACGAAGTATTCCTTCTGGCCGAGGGCGAGCCGGTACTGGCGGCCGACGAAGCAAAACCCGTAGCCGAGCTCGAGGATGAAGTCCCGCAGCCGTTCGATGAGTTTCTCCTCGAGCTCGCGCTCCTTCACGGCGCGGCCGATGCCGAGAAACTCGAGGTTGTAGCTGCTCTTGAGCGCCTCCTCCGCCTGCTCGGCGAGGTGTTCCGGGAGTGCGGTGGGAAAATTGTGCGTCTTTTTCTCCTTGAGCGAACGCTCGTAGGCGCCGGCCTTGACCTGATTGAGCAGGACGTTGCGGCTCCAGCCGAAGCGGGCGGTGGCGAGGAGGTAGTAGAGGCGGGCGCGGGGGGACCTGACTGAGGCGAGGACGTTGGCGTGGTGTCCCCATGGAATCGTCGCGACCAATTCTCTCACAGCTTGTGAGAGATTCTCCTGCCGCCGTGGCTCGGGCACTCCGGTCGGCAATTCTCTCACAAATTGTGAGAGAACTCGTTCTGCGAGTGGGGCCCGCCTCAATTCTGGCACAAGCTGTGCCAGAAATTCCGGCGTGGTGTGGTCGATAAAGAACTGGCGCATCCGCCACACATTCTGCCGGGAAAACCCGCGGTTGTGTGGGAATGCCGCCTGCAAATCCCGCGCGAGCCGCTCGACGATCGAGTCGCCCCAGCCGAGCGCCTTTTGCTTCTCCACGATCGCGCGACCGATGTCCCAGTAGAGCAGGATCAGCTCGCGGTTCACCGCCCGTGCGGCGGCGACGCGCGCGGATTGAATGCGCTCCTTCAGCTCCGCAATGAACCGGGAGTAGTCGGGCGTCACGCGGGAGTCGGGTTTGGTCATGGGCTCGCCGGGAGCGCGGCCGTCCCAGGCCGCTGTCCGATCCGATGCGG
>JBEIHL010000195.1:0-6248 GCA_040381375.1 Opitutaceae bacterium | reverse complement strand
GCTGCTGCACCGCAATCGCGGCCTGGCCGGGGGAGGTGGGCGGGTGGTGACGGCGGAGACGCTGGAGGCGCTCTACCGGCCGCAGCCCGCGACGGGGCGCGAGGGCTACGGGCTCGGTTTCAATGTCCTGCGCACCGATGGCCGGGGAGTGGGAGACCGCCTGCGCCACGCGGGGGCGTCGGGCACGCTGGCGTTGATCGATTTCAAACGGGATCTGATCGTGGTCGTGCTGACCCAGGTGCCGACGAAACAGCGGCTGCCCTTCGGGCGACGTCTCGACGAGGCGATCGAGCGCGTGTTCTCCGCCGGCCGGTGATCTCTGCCGCGGCACCGCGCGCCTCGTAGCAACTCGTCCGGTGCGCGAGGGGCCAGACCCGAATGACGCCAAGTTAAGGGCGGTTGGCGTTTCATTGCCCCGCCCGGTGGTGTTCGTCGGAACGAACCGGCTCTCGCGCCCGCTATGCTCGACACGTCGAGGCGCGGAGATTCGTAATCGTTTCGCGATCGACCGCTTTGTGTTTTCTCCGCGCCGCCGCGTCTCTGCGCGATGATTCAGCTAAACTTGGCGCCGGTCCGGCAGACTCCTTCGGCCGCCTTCGTTTGCTTTTGCCACCGGGCTGCCTTTTTTCCCGGCCATGTCGCTCCGTTGCCCGTTTCACGCCGCTTTGAACGCGGCCGTTCGCCCGCCGGTGGCGCCCGAAGTCGATGCCGAACTCGAGTTCATGGCCGAGGTACACGAGGGCCGGACGCTCAAACAGCGCCGTCGCGACGTCGCTGCAGCCCTGGGGGCGGGACTGCCGGCGCCTTTGACGTCGACCGAGCTTGCCTGGGCCGGCCGGATCGCCTGGCGAAACCACGCCCGTTGCATCGGTCGGCTGCACTGGCGCAGCCTCCGCGTTCGAGACGAACGTGACGTCGCCACGCCGGAAGCCCTGGCCGCCAGCCTGCGGGAGCATCTCGCGCTCGCCCAGGAAGGGGGACTGGCCCGGCCTTATCTGACGGTCTTCGGCCCAGCCACCGCGAGTTCCCGCGGACCACGCATCTGGAATCGGCAGCTGTGTGGTTACGCGGGCTATCGGAGTGCCGACGGCTCTGTCCTTGGGGATCCGGTCCATGCCAGTCTCACTGCAGCAGCGATAGAGCTGGGCTGGAAACCTCCGTCGTCACCCACGGCGTTCGACCTCCTGCCTTGGATCATCGAGGGGGCCGACGGCCGCCCCCAAGTGTTTCCGCTGACACCCGGAGCGGTACGCGAAGTACGGTTGAGTCACCCCGCGTACCCCTGGTTCGAGGGGATCGGCCTGCGGTGGTATGCCGTCCCGATTGTCTCAAACCTGCGTTTTCATGCGGCGGGCACCGATTTCCCGGCCGCTCCCTTCAACGGCTGGTACATGGGGACGGAGATCGGCGCCCGGAATCTCGCTGACACCGATCGTTACAATCTCCTCCCGCTCATCGCCGATCGTCTCGGGTTAAACCGCAGCGCACGCCAATCCCTCTGGCGCGATCACGCGCTGCTTGTGCTCAATGAGGCGGTCCTTCATTCCTATTCGGTCGCAGGCGTAAAACTGGTGGATCATCACACCGCCTCAGACGAGTTCATGCGGTTCATCGCCCGCGAGAAAACGGATGCGCGCCCTGTTTCCGCCCGCTGGGACTGGATCGTGCCGCCGCTGTCAGGATCCACCACGCGCGTCTTCCACGAACCCATGGCCGAATTCCCGACCACGCCGGATTTTCACCCGCAGCCGGATCCCTGGCCGGGCAACTGAGCGGGTCTGGCCGTAACATGTAACGAACGAAACCGATGACGCCCGTTGACGTGCTGAGGAGCGGGAAATTAGATTCAGGCGGAACTGGCGGTAGCTAACCGGGGTGGTCCTGCGCGCAACCGTGGCCGCGCCGCTGGACTGGTGAACAGCTTGGGATGGCATACTCGACCACCGTTCGCATGCATTTGTACTAGGCCAGCAAGACGGCCGCTCCGGACAGCGAGGTGAAATATGTTACAGCCAGACCCCGTCGGCCGCCGCCCGCCTTTTTCTCCTCTCATTTTGATTACCCTGATCATTCTTCGCAGTTCTGAATTCATCGGTTGGCCACGGATCGCCCGCTTCGGCGCCTTGGTCGTAGCCGTGGTGCTGGGCGCAGGCGCGGCGCTGGCCGCGAGCGTGGCCTCTGCCCCACGGCCGCTCAACGTTCTGTTCATCGTCGCCGATGACCTGCGTACGAACCTTGGCTGCTACGGCGATCCTGTGGCGGTCACGCCGCATCTCGACCGCCTGGCCGCCCGGGGCAGGGTGTTTCGCCGCGCGTACGCGCAGATTGCCGTCTGCAATCCCTCCCGCGCGTCTGTGATGACGGGGCGGCGGCCCGACACCCTGCGCGTTTGGGATCTCAAGGTGCACTTCCGCAGCCACCTCCCCGACGTCGTCACGTTGCCGCAGCATTTCAAGAACCATGGGTATCGCACCGAGGCGGTGGGGAAGATCTACCACGACCCGCCGAAGTTCCGCGACGCGCAGAGCTGGACCGTGCCGGCCGCGCTCGACGACACCGAGGGCGTGCGGGGCAAGTACGCCCATCCTGACAACCTCAAGATTTACCAGCCCAACGGGCAGCGCGGCTCCGAGAAGGCGGCCGCAGTCGAGGCGGCGGAGGTGCCGGACAACGTCTACGTCGATGGCCGGGTGGCCGACCTGGCGGTCGAACGAGTACGGGCGCTCGCCGCGCAGGCCCAGCCTTTCTTCCTCGCGGTGGGGTTCCGCCGGCCGCACCTGCCGTGTTCGGCTCCGCAACGATTCTGGGATCTCTACGATCCGGAAAAACTGCGCGAGATTCCGCACCCGGGCCCCCCGGCGGGCGCGCCGGACGTGGCGATCCACAACTCCGTCGAACTCCGCGGCTATACCGACATGCCGAAGGTCGGCTCGCTCTCACCCGAGCAGGCGACCTGGGTTCGTCACGGCTATTATGCCGCCACCAGCTTCTGCGACGCGCAGATCGGCCGCGTGCTCGACGCCCTGCGGGAAGCCAGGGTGGATCAGTCCACCGTCGTCGTGGTCTGGAGCGATCATGGCTTCCACCTCGGCGAGCACGGGCTGTGGGGCAAGACCACCAACTACGAACTCGACACCCGCGTGCCGCTGATCATCTCGCGACCGGGTCAGCCGCATGCGGGCGCCGCCACCGCAGCCCTGGTCGAACTGCTCGACCTTTATCCCACCCTGGTCGATCTCTGCGGCCTGCCGGCTGCGCCCGGCGTCGAAGGACGCTCCCTTCGTCCCTGGCTGGAGGAGCCAGCACGCGCTGGCCCTTCGGCGGCGTTCAGCCAGTTTGCCCGGCCCTTTCCGAACAGGGAGGGTGCCGACGTGATGGGCTACGCCGTGCGGACCGACACCCACCGGTACATCGAGTGGCGTCGATTCGGCACCCGGGAAGTGGTGGCGCGCGAACTCTACGCGCTTTCGGGCGAGGCGCTGTATGAAACGGAGAACCTCGCCGAACTCCCCGGCGAAGCGGCGCGCGTGCGGGAATTGTCCGCCTTGCTTCCGTCCGGCCTCGCCTCGCTGCGCCCGGCGGGACGACCATAGGGGTCGGGGCTGCGACGGACGGCGGCCGGGGGGGCAGGTCGCGAACGGCTTGACGCCAACTCCAGTGTAGGCACGGTAATTACATCATGCCTGCCCAGACGTTGAAGGTGGTCCGCATCGGTAATTCGCGGGGGGTGCGCCTCCCGGCACAGTTGCTGGCGCAGTACCGCATCAAGGACAGCGTGGAGGTCGAGTGCACCGCGGCCGGCATCGTCCTGCGACCCCGGCGCGACGGGCGGCTGTCCTGGGAGGAGACGTTCCAGGCGATGCGCCGCGAACAGGAGGCGAAGGGCGACGAGTTCGCCGATTTCGAGGCGACCACGGGCGACGGGCTGGCCGCGCTCGACCGATGACGCCCGTCCGCTACGGCATCTATCTGGCCAATCTCGACCCGACGCTGGGTCGAGAGATCGCGAAGACTCGTCCGGTGGTGATCGTCAGCCTCGATGCGATGAACCAGTTTGCCGGCACGGTGGTGGTGTGTCCGCTGACCACGTCGCTGCATCCAAACTGGCGGTCGCGCCTGCCGGTGCGCTGCGCGGGCAAGCCGGCGGACGTTGCCGTCGATCAGATTCGCACGATCAGCACCCTGCGGCTGACGAGGAAGATCGATGTCCTCTCGGCGGAGAAAGCCACCCGGCTGCGGGAATTGATCGTCGAGATGTACGGGTTGCCATAGTCTACCGCGCTACCTTGCCCCTGCGGGCGAGAGGGGCGAGGCGAATTTGACATGGGGTGGTCAGGCGGGCGCTGAGGCCCAACCTGACCACCGAGATGACAACTAACTATACAGAGACGACCGCGACCGCCACCGCCCCGCCCGGCGTAAAACCACGCCGGCTGATCAAGCTCGGCGTCGAGGTACATTGGCGGCAGTACGTCGTCGTGCGTCAGATCGACGGTGCCCCTGCTCAACCGCCGCAGCACTTCACGCCGGATGAGTTCGTCGCGTGGGCGAAGAAGCAGACGCAGATTCGCCGACGCCGTGCACTGCTGTTACGAGGCCGGACCTTCTGGCTCCGTGCTGCGGATTTGACTCGGTTGCCGACAAGTACCTCCGCCGCGGAAAACATTGCTACGTCGGTTCCGATTACAGGGGCACACTGGGTCAGCCGCATTCAGAGCGACTTTATCACGATTCACGCCTCCGTGGCGGTCCCTGCTCATTGCGCCTTGCGCTTCGCCTTGGGCGCGGGCCGGGGCGCGGGTTTTTCGCTCCAGGGGATCGTGCGGCTGAAGAGCACGGGATACTTCTCGTAGTCGTGGCCGGGAGTGAGACGGGCCTGGATCGCAGCGAGCTCAGTGTCGTACGCGCGGCGCATCGCGGCCAGTTGCGCGGCGTGGCGGGCATCGGCCGCGACGTTGTTCATCTCGTACGGATCGTCGGCGAGCGCGAATAGTTCGTCGGTCGGCTTCATCCCTTCGCCGCCGTAATGCCAGTGAATATACTTCCAGCCGGGCGCGACGATGGCCATCGACTGGGCGGACGGGGCGCCCCAGAAATTGAAGAGCGGCAGGGGCGTCGCGCACGCGGTCCTGCGGTGCCGTCAGCAGGGGCAGAAGATTCTTGCCATCGATGCCGGCGGGGGCGGGCACGCCGGCCAGCGCATGAATGGTCGCGGCCATGTCGACGTTGGCGGTGAGGGCGTGGCTCACCTTGCCGGCGCGCGCCCGCGGCAGACGCGGGTCGAAAATGATGAGGGGCGCCTTCGAGGCCGCCTCGTAGGGCAGCACCTTGTCGCCGAAGCCGTGTGCGCCCATGCTGTAGCCGTTGTCGGACGTGTACAGGATGACCGTGTTGTCGGCGAGGCCTTCGCGGGCGAGCGCCTCGCGAATCATGCCGACGGCGGCGTCGATGCCGGTGAGAAGCGCGTAGTAGGCGGCGGCGGCATTATCGTAATCGTTGATCCATTCGCGGTAGCCGGACGCGGCGCGGCTGGTGCGCGACTGCGGGGAGAGGTGGCGGCCGCGGTCCACCCCGTAGTTGGGCGGGCGGGAAAAAATCTTTCCTGCGTAGAGCTTGGCGTCCTGCGGATCGGGCGTGAATGGCAGGTGCGGCGCCTTGAAACTGACCGACAGGCAGAAGGGCTTGCCGGTGCTCTTGGCGGTTTTGATGAAGTCGACCGACCAGGCACCGTAAGCGCGCGAACTGTGCGGATAGCGGTCGGCGTACCGGGCGATGCCCGCGTTCTTCGCTGTCTCGTAGAACGTCTGGCCGGGCCCACCGGCCCATTGGTCGAAGAATGCGGCGAGGGAATCGAACGGCTCGCCCTTCAGGTCGAATCCGATCTTGCCGGCGAAACCGGTGTAGTAGCCGGCACGGCGGAGCAGCACGGGATAGGACTGTTCGAGAAAGCGCCGCGCGAGGTCGCCGTGCTCGAAGTTGCAGCCGTGGCGGTATTCGTAGAGGCCGGTGAGCACATTGCACCGGCTCGCCATGCAAATGGCGGTGGTGTTGTAGTGATTCGTGAACCGCACGCCGTCGCGTGCGAGTTGGTCGAGGTGCGGCGTGATCACCTCAGGGTTTTCGTAGCCGATCGCGCGGGCGGTCTGGTCGTCGGAAAAGAGGAAGATGATGTTGGGCGGCGTCGCAGGGGCGGCGGCGGATGCGGCGATCGCGGGGAGGCAGGAGGCGAGCCCCAGGAAGAGGGAGAG
>JBEIHL010000194.1:0-6253 GCA_040381375.1 Opitutaceae bacterium | reverse complement strand
TTGAAGCTCGACTACAAGCTGAGCGAGACCCACGCGCTGTTCGCCAGCTTCACGTTTTCCCCGCACCTCGAGAATTCCGTCGTCCCGGTCACAACGGTCGCCACCGCGCAAACCGTCGCGACCCTCAACGCCCAGGGCCAGCCCACCGGCACCGGCGCGATCCTGCCCGGCTACACCGACAACCGCACCGAGGCCCGCGCCCTCGCAGCCAGCACGGTTTCGCTCTCGAACCTGCACCGGCAGCGCGACGCGAACGCGTACTCCATCCAGCTCGGCGGGCGCTCTCAGCAGGCGCAGCAGAATCTGGATTACGACGCGTCGTACTCCTACTCCAAGAACAACCAGTTCCTGCACACCGTCACCGCGGTGCTGCGCGGCGTAGGCTGGGTCTTCGACCGCACGAACACCTCCCGCTGGACGCCCCGCATCACGTACACGGGCGGCCCCGACGTGGCGAACCTCGACAACTACACCGACAATCTGCTGACGCGCACCCACCAGCCGACGATCGGCCGGATCTACGGTTCGCAGGTCAACTACCTGCGTCGCTTCTCGCTGCCGGTTCCCGCTTACATCAAGACCGGGCTCCGCTACCGACTCGAGGAGCAGGATCTGCGGGACTACAGCCGGCGCTGGCGCTTTGCCGGCGCGGACGGCGTGTTGAACAGCGGCGACGAGCGGCTCAGCCAGTTCCAGGATCTCAATCTCGACTACCGGCCGATGCACGGCGTTTACCAGGCGGGCCCGATCCTCTCGCCCGATGCGATGCGCGATCACAAGGACGCGAACCTCAATCGTTGGCAGGAGGACCTCACGTTCGGCACGCAAACGCCGCTCACCGGCCGGCGCTCGCTGCAGGAAAGCGTCTCCGCCGGCTACGTGATGGGCCACGTGCGCATCGAACGCTTTTCGATCCTCGCCGGCGTCCGCGTCGAACGCACCGACATCAAGGCCGAGGGCGCGCTCAACCAGATCACGCCCGAGGAGCGCGCCCGCCGCGCCGCCTGGGTCGGCGTGGTCACGCCCGACGAAACCGTCCGCCGCATCACTGCCCAGTACGGCACCCGCCGCCGGGTCGAGCGCGACTACCAGAACGTGTTTCCCGGCGTGCACCTGAAATTCGATGCCACGCGCCGGCTGCTCTTCCGCACCACGTACTCGACGAGCATCGGCCGGCCCGCACTCGGCAGCGTGATTCCGAACGACAACATCGATTTCGACAACCGGATCGTCGTCGCGACCAATCCGGGCCTGAAGCCGCAACGCGCGGACAATTTCGACGTCACCGCCGAGTATTACTTCGAACCCGCCGGCCAGCTCTCCTTCGGCGTCTTCCTCAAGGAAATTTCGAACTTCATCTATCCGACCGCCGGCCAGTTGATTCCCGCCGGCGACGGCAACGGCTTCGACGGCGACTACGCCGGCTTCGAACTGCGCTCGCAGGCCAACGGCGGCTCCGCGCGCATCCGCGGGTGGGAGGCGAACTACCAGCAGCGCTTCGCCTTCCTGCCGGGCTGGTGGAGCGGGTTCGGGATGTTCGCCAACTACACCTGGCTCGACACCGCCGGCGACTACGGCACGCCCGGCGTGCGGCAGACGCGCGAGACGCTCGCCGGCTTCACGCCGTCCGCCGGCAACTTCGGCCTCTCGTTCATCCGCGACAAATTCAACTTCCGCGTCGCCTACGGTTACAACGGCGAGATTCTCGTCGCCTACAACGCGCAGCCGAATCTCCGCCGCTACCGCGCGGAGTCGCACCGCATCGACCTCAAGCTGAAGTACGTGGTCAGCCGCCGTCTCGACGTCTACCTCGACCTCTACAACGTGACCAACGACAAGCAGCGCGAGGAGTGGGGCGCGCACAACCGGCCGCGGACGATTCTCGACCGCAACGACCCGCAGATCCACGCCGGCGTGAACGGGCGGTTCTGACCGCCCACGCCGCCGGCCCACCTCGATGTTCCGCGCGTCGCGCTTATTGCGGATGTCCGTCGCCGTGGCGGCCGCCTCCCTTGCGAGCGCCTCCGCCCGGCCGCCGAACGTCGTGCTGCTGATGAGCGACAACCAGCCGCCGGACACGATCGGCGCGCTCGGTAATGGTTACATCGATACGCCCGCCCTCGACCGGCTGGTCCGCGAGGGCAGCACGTTCACCCGCGCCCTCACGGCCAACCCGCTCTGCGTACCGAGCCGGGCCGAGGTCATGTCCGGCGCCTCCGGTTTCACGAACCGCTCGAGCCCCTTCGGCCGCGGCCTAGATCCGGCGCTGCCCCTCTGGGCACAGGTGATGCAGGCGGCAGGCTATCACACCTGGTACACTGGCAAGTGGCACACCGACGGCACGCCCGCCACCCGCGGCTACGCGGAGCACCGCGCGCTGCTTTCGTCCGGCGGCGCCGCTGGACAACCGGCCTCGCACCCCACAATGCGCAACGGCCGGCCGGCGACGGGCTTTCAGGGGTTCACGTTCAAGACGCCCGCGGGCGAGCCCGACCTCACGAAGGGCGTCGGCCTCACGCCGCAGACCGACCGCCACATCGCCGATGGCGCGATCGCGTTCATCCGCCGGCGGCCCGACGCGCCGTTCTTTCTCCACGTCAATTTCGCCGGCTGTCACGACCCGCTGCTGCCCGCGCCCGGCTTCGAGGCGAAATATGATCCACGCACGATTCCGCTGCCGCCGAATTTCCTGCCGCAACATCCGTTCGACTGGGGCAATGCGGGGGGCCGGGATGAGAAGCTCATGCCGCTGCCGCTCTCGGTCGACGACGTGAAGCAGGAGCTGGCCGACATCTACGCCGTCCTCTCCCACCTGGATCACCAGGTCGGTCGGATCCTGGAGACCCTGACCGCCACCGGACAGGCGGAGAACACGCTCGTGATCTTCACCACCGACAATGGCGCGGGCGTGGGCCGCCACGGTATCCGCGGTTACCAGAACATGTATGAACACGCGATCGGCGTGCCGCTGATCTTCGCCGGGCCCGGCATCCCGCGCGACGCCCGCTTCGCCGCCCAGACGTACCTGCGCGATCTGTTTCCCACCGTCTGCGAACTCGCGGGCATTACCGTTCCGGCCACGGTCGAGGGCCGCAGCCTCGTGCCCGTGCTCACGGGCCTGACGCAGGAAATCCACTCCGAGGTGTACGCCTACTTCCACGGCAGCACGTCGACCGGGCCCTTTCCCATCGAGCGGATGGTGCGCACGACGCGGTGGAAACTGATCTACTACTCGCACCTCGACCGCTACCAGCTCTTCGACCTCGAGCAGGATCCGTTCGAACTGCGGGACCTCGCCGCGTCGCCGGCCCATGCCCCGACGCGCCGGGAGCTGCAGGCCAAACTGACCGCGTGGTTCGCGCCGCGCCTTGCGCCGTTCGTCG
The DNA here is from genome assembly GCA_040381375.1 of Opitutaceae bacterium. Taxonomy (GTDB): domain Bacteria; phylum Verrucomicrobiota; class Verrucomicrobiia; order Opitutales; family Opitutaceae; genus ER46. The sequence goes on along the minus strand of JBEIHL010000194.1, from coordinate 2,870 downwards.
GCTCGCGTTGAGGTCCGCCTGTCCTTGATCCGGTTCCTGCTGATTTCCCCTTTCCCATGCGCCTCCGCCTATTCCTCACTTTCGCGCTGCTCGCCATCGCTTCCCTGGCCGCCCAGTCGCCGCGGCCGCCGAACGTCCTGCTGATCGTCACCGACGACCAGCGGCCCGATACGATTCGCGCGCTCGGCAACACGTACATCCACACGCCGAACCTCGACCGGCTGGTCGCGAGCGGCGCAAGTTTCCCGCGCGCGATCGCCGCCAACCCGCACTGCACGCCGAGCCGCGCGGAGATTCTCACCGGGACGACCGGCTTCACCAACGGCTCGTCGCCGTTCGGTCGGGCCATCGATCCGAAGCTCGCGCGCTGGGCCGACACCATGCGCGCCGCCGGCTATCACGCGTGGTACTCCGGCAAGTGGATGAACGATGGCCTGCCGCGCACGCGCGGCTACGAGGAGACGTCGGGCTTGTATTCGGGCGGCGGCGGCGGCGGGCGCGAGTCCGTGAAGATGACTCACCCCACCGCGCACAACGGCCGTCCGGCCACGGGCTACACCGGCTGGACGTTCAAGACCAATGACGGCAAGCCGGAGCTGGAGAAGGGCGTCGGTCTCACCCCGCACACCGATCGGCACATCGCCGACGGCGCGATTGCGCTGCTGGAGCGCAAGCCGGCGAAACCGTTTTTCCTCCACGTCAATTTCACCGGGCCGCACGACCCGCTGCACCTGCCGCCGGGCTACGAGACAATGTACGACCCGGCCGCGATGCCATTGCCGCCGAATTTCCTGCGCGATCATCCGTTCGATCACGGCAATCTTGGCACGCGCGACGAAGTCCTGCTGCCCTCGCCGCGGGACCCGCTCGAGGTGAAGCGCGAGATCGCGGCGTACTACGCTGTCGTGTCGCACGTCGATGCGCAGGTCGGACGGATCCTCGCCGCGCTGCGGGCCATCGGCCAGGAGCAGAACACGATCGTGATCTTCACCTCGGACCACGGTCTCGCCCTCGGCTCGCATGGTCTCATGGGCAAGCAGAACATGTACGATCACACCCTCGGCGTGCCGCTGCTCATGGCCGGTCCGGGCGTACCCGCGAACCGTCGGTTCCAGGCGCAGACGGCCCTGCGCGATCTGTTTCCCACGGTGTGCGATCTCGTCGGGATTCCGATCCCGTCGACGATCGAAGGCCGGAGTCTCGTGCCCGTGCTCTCCGGCCTCACGCGGCAGATTCACCCGGAGATGTACGCCTACTGGCACCGGCAGGATCATCCGGGCGAACTTCCCATTCAGCGCATGGTACGGACCGATCGCTGGAAACTCATCTACTACGCGCACCTGCCGCGCTGGCAGTTGTTCGATCTCGAGTCGGATCCGTACGAGCTGAAAGACCTGTCCGCCGACCCGCGCCAGCAGGCCGTGTTCAAGGAGCTGAGAGGAAAACTCGAGGCGTGGTTCGCGCCGCGGATGAAGCAGCACCGGGAGCTCGCGGCGAAGGCCAGCGCCCGCTGAGTTTCCCGCCCGACGGTGGCGTGACGGCGAGGGACTGAGCTTACAGGTCCTCGTTCAAGGCAGGTCTCGCGCAGAGACGCAGAGGCGCGGAGAAAACAAAGCGTCTGCCTTTCTCCGCGACTCTGCGTCTCTGCGCGAGCCTTGCTCCGACCTTGCACCGACTGGCGGGCGAGCAATCTGTCCCTTTCGTTCCATTCGTGGGTTTCGCGGTCCACTCTGATTGGATCGCTGCGGATGCAGGCCCCGCCCACCTCCCCCGGACTATATCCCGAGCTTGCCGCCCCGAGTCCCGCCAACACGCTTCCCGTCATGCGTTCCTCGCTGTCCGCGCTCGTGGTCTTGTGCTTCGCAGCGGCGACGAGTCTCGCTGATCCGATCCCTTCCGGTCGCGGCCGGATTGAAATTCCCTATCAGGGTGCGCCACTGACGCTCTTCACGTACAAGCCGGTCCACTACAAGGACGGCCCGCTGCTCGTCGTGTTTCACGGCGTCGCGCGCAACGCCGAAGTCTACCGCGACCAGGCGATCGTGATGGCGGAGCGGTTCGGTGCCGTCGTTGTCGCACCGCAGTTCGACGAGGCCCGCTTTCCGGAAGAATGGTACCAGCGCGGCGGGCTGCTCGATCCCGACGGCAAGGCGAAGCCGAAGGAGCAGTGGATGTTCAACGTTGTGCCCGTCATCGTCGCCGCCACGCGCTCACTCGAACGCAAACCCGCCCTGCCCTACTATCTCATCGGCCACTCGGCCGGCGCGCAGTTCCTCGTCCGGCTCGCCGCCTACTTGCCCGGCGAGGCCCGGCGGATCGTGGCGGGCAATGCCGGGTCGCTGCTGTTTCCCAGCCGTGAGCATCCCTTCGGCTACGGTCTCGGCGGGCTGCCGCCGGAGCTCAGCGACGAGCCGATGCTGAAACGCTATTTCGCCGCACCGCTGACGCTGTATCTGGGAACTGGAGACGTGACGCCGAAGAAGCGTTTCGACGCCAGCGAGGCCGCGATGCGGCAGGGGCCCCACCGTTACGGCCGCAACCAGGCCGGCTTCGAGCTGGCGCGCAAGCTGGCCCAGGAGCGCGGCTGGGCGTTCAACTGGCGCAAGGTGGAATCACCCGGCATCGACCACGACGCCGGACGGATGTTCGCCGCGAAGGAAGTCGAGGACGCGCTGTTTGGGTGGAAGTAGAACGAGTGTCCGAACAGCGTCCACCGCTGTTCAGCCAGGACTAATGCCGGCGACCTTGCTGTTTTTGAACCCGCATCCGCCAAGTAATACCATTCTCCCTTCCGATTTAGACTCTCAAGAGACAGAAATACTAAACAACAGATTTCACAGATCACCCAGATGACCGGCAGGTTCTGTCTA
>JBEIHL010000193.1:0-6257 GCA_040381375.1 Opitutaceae bacterium | reverse complement strand
GCCTGCGGACAGGCTGCTCCACCCCGATAATTCGGGCCGATGGCGACGCCGCGCGGTTACTTCAACTGGTAAGCCACGACGGTGTTAACGAAGAAAGTCGGCACGTAAACGACGCGGTTCTTCGCGTCGTAACCGATGTCGGCCGAGTTCACTTTCCCTTCGCGGGTGTCGAGCAGCAGCGTCTTCTCGCCGCCTTTCACGTGATAGACGGCTCCGGCCCAGCAGGAGACGATGAACTCGTTGCCCTGGATGTGCTCGATGCCGTCGGTGCTAGCATCCATGCCGTCGACCACGGTCGTACGCTGCTTGTCCTTGCCGAATTTCAGCAGCGCGCCGGCGTCCAAGACGTAAAAATCGCCACCGTGCGCGAGCACGCCGTTCGGACGCTTAAAACCCTCGAGGAAGACGGAGGGTTTGCCGTTCGTGATCGCGTAGATTTTGAGCCCGCCCATGTCGGACACGTACACGACGCCGGCCTGGTCGACTGTCACATCGTTGAGCCGCTGGGAACCCGGCACAGCAATCGTCTCGGCGATGACGCCCTTGGCGATGTCGATCACGACCATGCGGTCGATATCGGCGACGTAAAGTCGGCCCCGGTGGATCGCCATGCCCTTGGGCGCCTCGAGACCCTTGACCCACTCCGCAGCGATCACCTTGCCGTCGAGCCCGACCTTGCCGATCGAGCCGGCGCCGTCCTTCGTCCATGGTTCCTTGCCATCGATGTTGGCGACATAAAGCACGCGCGCGGCGGGATCGAAGCGAACTGACTCGGGTGTCTTCAGCGTGGGAGACGTTTCCCATTGCTTGACGAGTTTCGCGCTTTGCGCGTGCAGCGGTGCGGTGAGGACAACCACGCCCGCAAGGGCGGCGAGGATCTGAGTTGGGTTCATGGGGAAACTCACCTTGAGCGGCCGCTGGCGTGACGTCCAGCGGAGTGTCGCGTCTTGGGCGTGCCATTTCCTGGGAAGCGCCGTGTCCTGGAAACGCCGGGCTCCAGCACGGCACAGGATACCACCTTGGCGGGCTGGAGCCCGGCGCTCGCAGGGGAATCTCGTTAGGCCGCGAGCGCGTGGCAGGCCGCCATCAATCGCTCGTCGGTCAGCGTCGCGCCGTGCGACAGGGCCCAAATCGCCTCCGGCTCCCAGAGCGCGGCCCGCAGCGGCTCGAGCAATCGCCGCGGCAGGTCGGGATCGGCGATGTGGCCCAGGATCGCGAGCGTCTGCCGCGAGGCCGGCAGTCCCAGCCACTGCAGCACACCGAACAGACCGTCGCGCTCGTACACCGCCGTGATCTCGTCCCACGCCGGCGCGTCTCCGCCGCGCAGGCCAAGGTGCGCCGTCAAAAAGGCCGTCAGCGCGGGCACCTGGGCGAGTTCAACCAGCAGCGCGGGGCAACGCACGATGACATGCAACGCCGCCATCCGGCTGAACTGAAACTTCTCCAGGAAATCCCGCTCGGCCGCCGGAACGAACTCGAGGTAGCGCCGCCATTGACGGCCCGTCACGCCCAGCGCCGCGGACGCGAACGCACCCTCGCCCGGCTCGAGCTCGAGCCACTCGTCTGGTCCGATCTCGCGCTCGAAGCGCACGTCGGGCCAGACCGAAACCCGGTGACGGACCCCGTCGTGGATCCACGTCAGGTCGGGCCGGCTGACGGTCGCGGCGACACGGATGCGGGAGTTGCGAGGCGAACGCGGGAATCGGGCGAGCAGCGAGTTCATGGGCGCAAGGTACTCGGTGCGATGGGACATAGCTTGTCCCACCCTGGAAAATGTTTCTGCTCACCACATGATTTCCCGCGGCCAGTCGTCCCGTCCTCCGATCGAGCGCATGCTGCGCATTCACGAGGAGCTGCGTCGCGGCGCGTTCACCAACTGCAGCAAGCTGGCCCGGGCGCTCGAGGTATCGCGCAAGACGATCGTGCGTGATGTCGCCTTCATGCGCGACCGACTCGAACTGCCGATCGAGTTCGACGCCCGCATCAACGCGTATCGCTACACGCACCCGGTGTCCGCGTTCCCGACGGTGCAGGTTTCCGAGGGCGAACTGCTCGCCCTGCTGGTCGCGCGCAAGGCGCTCGAGCAATACCGCGGCACGCCGTTTCACCGGCAGCTCGAGGTCTCGTTCGAAAAGCTGACCGGCGGACTCAAGGATCGGATTTCGTTTTCGCCGGCTGACGAACTCCAGTCGGTGTCCTTCAAGAACGTCGGCCTCGGCAAGGCCGACCTGGCGGTTTTCAATGCCTTGAGCGGCGCCACGCTGCGGCAGCAGGAAGTGGAATTCGACTATCGGAAGCCGGGGGAAAAGAAGTCGGCGCGGCGGCGGGTGCAGCCCTACCACCTCGCCCATCGCGAGAACCTCTGGTATCTGGTCGGCTTCGACAGTGAGCGCCGGGCGCTGCGGACCTTTGCGGTGCCGCGACTCACGAACCCGCAGGTGCTGACCACGACATTTGTGCGTCCGCCGGATTTTTCGCCCGAGAAGTTTTTCGCCAACGCGCTCGGCGTGCTGGGCGGCGATCGGGACTACCGGTTCGTAATCCGCTTCAGCGCCGACGTCGCGGATCGGGTGCGCGAGCGCGAGTGGCACGAGTCGCAGGAACTGCGCGACCTGCCCGACGGGCGGCTCGAATTGAGCCTGCGACTCGGCGCGCTGCCGGAAGTTGAACGTTGGGTGCTGACGTGGGGCGCCGATGCGGAGGTCGTGCATCCCAAGGAACTGCGCCACCGGCTCCGTGCGACCGCGGTGACGTTGTTGGAGCGGTATCGATAGTGAAGCAGCGTGGGGACACGCCGCTCCACCAGGAACGAAAACAATCTACTCTGCGTCCCCCGTTTTCGCCCGGGCATCGAAGCGCGATACGCGAGCGAGTTTCTCCCACGCTTCCCGCTCCTCGGCGGTGATCTGCTCCGGGACCTGGATGTTGACGACCACGTAGAAATCGCCCCGTTCGCCGCCGGGGCTCCGGGGCAACCCCTGGCCGCGCACCCGGAGTTGCCGCCCGCTGTTCGAGCCGGGCGGGAGGGTCAGTTTGATGGTACCCGACAGCGTCGGCACTTCCACTCGCGCGCCGAGCACGGCCTCCCACGGGGCGACGGTGAGATCGTGAAACAGATCGACGCCCCGCACCTGGAAATCCGGATGAGCGGCCAGCCGCACGCGCAGGTACAAATCGCCTTCGGGGCCGCCGCCGATACCGGGACTGCCCTTGCCCGGCACCCGGATCCGCCGGCCTTCCTGCGCTCCCGGCGGAATGCGCACTTTGAACGTCTCCGTTTCCGTCTCGCCACGGTGCGGGTCGGTGCGCCGCAACGAAAGCGAGCGCATCGAGCCGTGCAGCGCTTCGTGCAGCGTCACGAGAATGTCGCCTTCGATGTCACTCCCGCGTTCGGCGTACTCGGGTTCCCCGGCCGGCCGCCGGCCGCGCCGCGCACCGCGCAGGATGTCATCCATGTCCACGCCGCCGCCGCGCCCCTGGCCGAAGAAGCGTTCGAAAAAGTCGCTGAACCCGGTGCCGCCAAAATGAAACTCCTCCTCGCCGCTGCCCGCGCCACTGGGCCCCGGACGGCGACCGGCTCCGGCCTGGTCCCAGTTGGCACCCAGCTCGTCATATTTCCGCCGTTTGTCCGCGTCACTCAGGACCTCATGGGCCTCGTTGATCTCCTTGAATTTCGCCTCGGCGCCCTTCTTGTCCTTCGCGACGTCGGGATGGTACAGCCGCGCCAGCTTGCGGAAGGCCTTCTTGATGTCGTCGGCGGAAGCATCCCGCGCGATGCCGAGGGTTTTGTAGTAGTCCTTGAATTCAACGGCCATAAAGGGAAAGCGATTGGGAGCAAAACGTCGCACATTCCGGGTGCAATGGCAACGCGTCGGACATCGCCCGGTGGGAGCGCGACCGTTCCCGGCCGTTTTCAAGCCCTGCGGCCGGGGGCGGCCGCGCTCCCAGGGGAAGTCTAGGCCCCCGGATCAATCGGCACGCCCTCCGCCCGCAGCCGCTGCAGCTTGTACGTCAGCGCGCGCCGGCTGATCGCGAGTTCGCGCGCGGTCTCGGTGCGATTGTAGTGGTTCTTCCGCAGCGTGCGCAGAATGGCCTCGCGCTCGATGGCATCGAGCCGCTGCGCGTCCATTCCGCCGGCGACCGGTCCCGATTTCGCCTCGGACGTATCCGGAGTCAGGATGCGCGCCGGCAGGTGTTCGGGCAGGACGATCTCGCCGCGCGAAAGCAGCGCCGCCCGCTCCATCGCGTTGCGCAGTTCCCTCACGTTGCCCGGCCAGCGGTAGTTCATCAGCGCCGTCGTCACCGACGCTGAGAAACGGGACTTCTGCCGCGAAAACTGCCCGATGAAATGCGTCGCCAGCGGCAGGATGTCCTCGGGCCGTTCGCGCAGCGGCGGGAGGTGGAGCTCCATCACGTTGAGCCGGTAAAAAAGGTCCTCCCGGAAGCGGCCCGCCGCGATCTCCGTCTCGAGGTCGCGATTCGTGGCCGCCAGCACGCGGGCATCCGTGCGCTGGTCGCGGGCGGAGCCGATCCGACGAAAAGTGCCGTCGTTGATCACGCGCAGCAGCTTCGCCTGCAGCGGCGGCGGCAGCTCGGCGATCTCATCGAGGAGGAGCGTGCCGCCGGTCGCCTCCTCGAAGCGTCCGATGCGCTGCTGCACCGCCCCGGTGAACGCACCTTTTTCGTGGCCGAAGAGTTCGCTCTCGAGCAGGTTCTCCGGAATCGCGGCACAGTTCACCTTCACCAACGGTCCCGCCCGGCGATGGCTCCACGCGTGAATCACGTCCGCCACCGCTTCCTTGCCCACGCCGCTCTCGCCCGTGATGAGCACGCGGGAATCCGACGGCGCAATCACCGCGGCATCCCGAAACACGGCCCGCATGAGCGGGCTTTGAATGATGACCCCCGGAGGTAAGGCGACCTCGCCCGCCTGAGCCGCGAGCGCGGCCCCTGCGGGCTCCAGCGCGAGGTGCACCGACGCCATCAGTTCGTCGAGGTCGATGGGTTTGGCGAGGTAGTTGACCGCCCCGTCCCGCATCGCGTTCACCGCGCTGCGGATGTCCGCGAACGCCGTCACGAGCAGCACCGGCAGCGACTGATGCCGCTGTCGCACCCGCCGGAACGTCTCGATGCCCGACATGCCCGGCATGCGCACATCGCTGATCATCATTGCAAACGATTCCTCGGCCAGGAGCTGCAGCGCGGCTTCGCCGGAGGCCGCCGAGTGGGTGCGGTAGCCTTTCGCGCGCAAAAACGTTTCCAGCAGGCTGCGCTGCCCGTGGTCGTCATCGACGACGAGGATGCGGGCAGGCTTCGTGACCTCAGGACTCATGGCGCGGCGACACCGGTTTCACGTGGCTGATGCGAAACAAAGCCCCGCGCGGTTGGTTCGCAACACAGACGATCTCCCAGCGGTGCGCGGCCACAATCTGGTGCACGATGGCCAGGCCCAATCCGACGCCCTTCGGTCGCATCGTCACGTACGGCTTGAAGATGTTCGTCCGCTCCGCCTCGGGCACGCCCGGCCCGTCGTCGGCGATCTCGATCACCGCGCCCTCTTCGGGCGAGAGCGAGTAGCGCACCTCGACTTGGCCGCCCTGATCCACGGCTTGGACCGCATTCAGCAGCAGGTTGAATACGGCCTGGCGGAAGAGCGGCTCATCCGCCTCGACCGCGAACGGCTGCGCCGGCGGCTGCAGCCGGATTCGCTTGTCCTCGATGTCCGGCATCAGCGTGCGGATCACATCGGACACCAGCCGGGAAACATCCACCGGCCCCGGATGCGCTTCGCGTGGTTTGGAGTAGTCGATGAATTCGTTGAGTTGAACCGTGACGCGGTCCGCTTCTTCGACGATGGCGGACGCGTGCTCGCGCAGCTTCGGCGCATTCGCGGCCTGCATGGCGATCATCTGCGCCAGGCCGCGAATCAGGTTGAGCGGATTGCGCGTCTCGTGCGCGAGGCCGGCGGCGGCGAAATTCATCTGCGCGAGGTGGCTGTTCATTTCGCCGGCTTTGACCAGCCGGATCTGAAGATCGGAGTTTCGCGAAACGTTGCGCCAGGCCAGGCCCGAAATGATCGCCGCGCCCGAGGCGAGCACGCTGATCAGCGTGCGCAGCCAAAAATTATTGCGCACCGCCTGGCGCATTTCGTCGGTGGAAAGCGAGATCACCAGGCTGTGCACGCCCTGTTTCCGAATCAGCGCTCCGTATTCCTCTTCGCTCATCCACGACGGCCGGCTGAACGGCACGCGCGGCGG
>JBEIHL010000192.1:0-6289 GCA_040381375.1 Opitutaceae bacterium | reverse complement strand
TCGCGTCGTGCTCGCGCTGCGGGAAATCCAGGGACTTTCCTACGAAGAGATCGCCGCCCAAACCGGTCTCGCCCGGGGCACCGTCATGTCCCGACTTTTTCACGCCCGGCGCATGCTGGTGCAGAAACTAGGAGATCAGCCATGAGACTCATTCCATTCATCCTCACCGTCGTCCTGGGCCTGTCCGTCCTGGCGCCCGCCATTCGCGCCGCCGACAATGCGTCGGTCCGCGCCATCCTGATCACCGCCACCAACCTCAAGCGCGAGGCCGACCCCAAGCTCGCTCCGTACGAGGCGGAATTGCAGCGCAACATCCCACTGAGTTCCTTCCGCTATGTCGGCGAAGGCACCACCGCCGTGACCGCCGGCGGCAAGGCCGTCATCGCGCTCGAACGCGGCAACCGGATCGAGCTCGACGGCGAGCGCAGCGGCGGTCGCGGCATTCGCCTGAAGGTGGTCTGGCAGAGCGGCCGCACCGTGGTCATGAACACCACCCTTACGCTGCAGCCCGGCGTTCCGGCGGTACTCGGACGCCGCCCGAGCGGTGACGGGGAAACGCCTATCATTCTGTTGATTGCACGCTGAGCCGGTCCGCGGAAAAGAAGTGAATACCCGCCCGACCGACTGCGTCTCAAGGTACGAATCCAACCGAGGAAACACCATGAAACGCATCACCATCGCCCTTCTCGCGACCGCCGCCACGTTCGCCGTCGCTTCCGCCCGGGCCGACACCCGGTTCAGCATTGGAGTCAACATCGGTGTCCCGACCTATCGCTCCGCCCCGCCCACCGTCGTTTACGCTCCGCCGCCGGCGGTTTGGCCGCCCGCCGGGGTCGTAGCCCCGGCCCGCGGCTCCTGGAAGGACGTCGCGGTCAAGACTTGGGTGCCCGAACGCTGGGTGGTGTCGCGCGATCGCTGGGGCCGCCCCGTGCGTCACTGCGAGCCCGGCTACTATGCGTACCGCACGGAACGCGTCTGGGTTGAGACCCACGATCGCGGACCCGCCGGGCGCGGTTACGCCTACGGCTACGACCGCCGCCCCGACTATCGCGACGGTTGGAGACGCTGATCGCTTGCTCTCCCTGCTCCCGCCATGAACTGCCGCGAGGCCCAAAACCGAATCCTGACGGAGAGCGACGGCGCGCTGGATCCCACCAGCCGCGCCGCCCTCGCCGGGCACCTCGCCGACTGCGCCGGGTGCCGCCGGGTTCGGGACGATCTGACGGCCGCCGTATCCGCGTGGCGCACGGAGGTGGCTAACGTCACGGCGCCCGACGCCGAGCGCGAGTGGCACGCGGTTCGCCGGCAGATCCGGGGCGGCGCAACGGGAGCCGCCCGGCCGACGCGTTCGCGGCGCAGCCTGTTTGCCTGGATCGCCCTGCCGCTCGGAGCGGCCGCCGCCGCGGGCCTTGCCCTCTTCGTTTCACCGAGCCCGCAGTTCAATCCGGCGCCCATTGCACACGTCGATTCCGTCGAGGCCCCCGGCAACAACGCGTCGACCATGGTCTTTGTCGACGACAAGAGCGGATGGCTGATCGTATGGGCCAGCGACGCGACGCCGGCCGGCGACTGAGCCCAATCGCACCCCGCTCCCGGATCCTTCGTCGCCACTCCTGGGAGCGCCGGGCTCCAGCCCGGCTCGCCGGCACCTGATGCCGGGCTGAAGCCCGGCGCTCCCAGGAATGGCTTCGTTCCGGGGCGTATCCGGACCGGACCTACTTGAGTTTCACCCGCAGGACCGCCGTCTCGCCCCCGCGCGCCACCAGAATCACAAACTCGGGCCGCGCCTCGTCCTTCTCGATTTCCGCGAGCTTCGCGACGGCGGCGGCGAAGGTCTTCGTCTCCACGCCGTCGATCTCGCGGATCCAATCCTCCTGCCGCAGCCCGGCGATCGCAACCGGACTGCTGGGCTTCGCGTAGTGCGCGATCACGCCTGAAGGATCGGCGGCCTTCACGCGGCGCTCGATGGCGTCGCCATAGACGAACTCGCGCACGATCACCCCAAGCCGGTCGAAATATCTCCGCTCCGCCTCGCGCATCAGCTTCGGCTCCTCCCCGAGCACCACCGGCAGCTCCAGCGTCTCCATACCGCGGAGCACCGTCAGCGCAAACCGGTCGCCCGGCGCCCGCCGCTCGATCTCGCGTTCGATGTAGCTCACGACCACGCGATCGGGCTTCAACTGCGGCAGCGGCTTGCCGTCGAGGGCGAGCACGATATCGCGCGCCTTCAAACCCGCCTTTTCGGCGGGGCTGCCCTCGAGTACCTCGCTGACAACGGCACCCGAAGGCGCGGCGAGTTGAAGGAACTTCGCGACCTCGCGATCCATCGGCTCCAGGCCATATGCACCGAGCCAGGCCAGCGGCCGGCCTGTCACGCTCTTCGGGCGCCGCTCCAAGTGGGGCAGCACTTCTTCCGCGAGCAGGAAGGCGCTGCTCTCTTCCACGTTGATCAGCATGATCGGCGCCGGACGTCCGCTGCGCGCAATCTGCAGGAAAGTCTGCCCGCCGGACGGCCCGGCGAGGCCCACAAAAACTCCCTCCCGGTCAAACACCGGCAGCCCCGGCGCCGCCACCTCCTGTTGCGCGATGCCCATGCGCTGGGGCAACGCCTGAATCAGCGCGAGATGACTCTGCAAAATGTAGGGCATGAAATCTTCGTCCTTCGGCCGCAGGCCAATGCCCCACACGAAATCCGCCAGCGTCACTCGCCGGCCTTCGCCCTTCGCCGCAAACGCGGTCACGGGGGTGAGTTTCGCCCGCACCTCCGCCGCGACCCGCAGATACTGCCAGCCGGTGAACGCATCCTGGCCCAGATATTCTCCCGCAATGCCGGTCGCATCGCCCGGCAGGAAGACCTTGAAGTCCTTCAACTGCCACGTCGGCGTCCGCGGATCGATCGCGCCCGCCGGCAAGATGATCGTGCCTTCCGTATCGATGACCGTGCCCATCGCAGCCGAAGGTTGGCGCGCCACTTCGGTCTCGATCACATACTCGATCGCTACGACCGACTTCACCCGCTCCGCCCAAAGCGACGGCAGGTCGGCGGCTCGGACCGACGCCGACAAAAACAGTGCCGCCACCAGAACGAGCCACGCTGCCGCCGCGGGATGGCACCGTGAGCGGGACACTGGAAAGCGGGCGGCAAGGGCCGGAAGGGCGATCATGGTTTCAGGAGAAAGAGCGAGACGCGGCGATTGCGCTGGGTTTCCAAAAGCGTGGGCGCAGGCTTGGCCTCGTAGGCGCTCTGCGCGGCTTTGATCACGTCAAGCGAAGTGATGGCTTGCTGGTTGATCTTCGTGATCACGTCGCCGCGCGAAATGCCCGCCGCGTCCGCCGGAAATCCCGGCTGCACGCCGATCACGACCACGCCGGTGGTGTCATCGAACTGATTTTCCCGCGCGTAGGCCCGCGAAACTTTCCGCACGCTGAGGCCCCATTTTTCCAGGGCCCACTCCTCACCCACCCGGCTCTCGAGTTTCTCGGTCATGATCGTGAAATTCCGCGTTTCGCTGCCGCGCTTCACCGCGAAGGCCAGCGCGGACCCGACCGGCTGGCTCGCGATCTGATTCTGGATCGGCGGCAATTGCTCCGGGAAGCGACCATCGACCTTGGCCCCGTTGATCGAAAGCACGATGTCACCGGCCCGCAGGCCCGCCTTCGCCGCGGGCGAGGCGGGATCGACGCTGTTGATCAGGAGGCCCGTGTTGATTTCGAGGGCGTAGAAATTCTCGAGGTCCTGCAGGGCTCCGGGCACGAGGCCGACGTAACTGCGTTCGATCACGCCGTCGCGCACGAGTTTGTCCATGACCTCCAGCGCGGTCGCCGCCGGAATCGCGAATCCCAGGTTGTTCGCTCCCATGTAGCCGCGCGACGAGATGCCGATCACCCGGCCGTCTTCGGTGACGAGCGGGCCGCCGGAGTTGCCCGGGTTGATGGCCGCATCGGTCTGCAGCCAGGTGTTGAAGGTGCCCGTCTCATAGCCGCCGATTCCGCGGTTGTCCTCGAAGTAGCGATTGGTGTTCGAGACGATGCCGCGCGTGACGGTGCGAGTGAGTCCATGCGGGGTGCCGACCGCATATACGACCTGGCCGGGAAACAGCTTCTTGCTGTCGCCAAACTGGGCATGGCTCAGCTTGAGCCCGCGCTTCTTCACCTCGGCCATGTCGATGCGCAGCACGGCGAGATCAGTCCAGTGGTCCCAGCCGACCAGCTTCGCGCCCACGCGCTCGAGGTTTGACAGCGTGATGTTGATCTCGATGGCCCGGGGGCTGACGACGTGGGCGTTGGTGAGCACGACACCTTCCGCGGACAGAATCACGCCCGAGCCGATGCTCGCCGTGTAACGCCGCGTGCCCGCCTCGAAAGCGATTTCCCGCACGTCGATGCGCACGACGGCCTCGAGCAGCCGATTGAACCCGCGGCTCACGCCCGCCGCGGAAGCGGCCGGGAGAGAAAGAAAAAGGGCGCAGGGGGGCAAGAAGCAGGACGAGCCAACGCGAGGCGAAGCGGCGACCCGCTCCCTTCCTCCGGCTCCAAGTTCCAGCGCGCAGCGCAAGCATTGACCGGGCGGAGAAAGGTTTCACAGTGGCGGGTTCACACGATGGCTACCAAGTGCATTGACTACAACTTCCATGAGATTGAGCCGCACTGGCAATCATTCTGGGAGAAACATGGTTCGTTTCGCGCCTCGAACAACTCCCCGCAGCCGAAATTCTACGTGCTGGACATGTTTCCGTATCCGTCGGGTGCGGGGCTGCACATCGGCCATCCGGAAGGCTACACCGCGACCGATATTCTTTCGCGCTACAAGCGGGCCCGTGGTTTCAACGTCCTCCATCCGATCGGCTGGGACGCGTTCGGTCTGCCCGCTGAACAACACGCGGTAAAGACGGGTACGCACCCGGCTTCAAACACCCAGAACAACATCGTCAATTTCCGACGGCAGATCAAAGCGCTCGGTTTCTCCTACGATTGGGAGCGCGAGGTCGACACCACGGACCCAAAGTACTTCCGGTGGACGCAGTGGATTTTCCTGCAGCTTTTCCGCCGCGGCCTCGCCTACGTGGACGAGCGCCCCGTGTGGTGGTGCCCCGAACTGCGCACCGTGCTCGCCAACGAGGAAGTGATCGACGGCAAGAGCGAGGTCGGCAACTTTCCGGTCGAGCGCCGCAACTTGCGCCAGTGGGTGCTGCGCATCACCGCCTACGCCGAACGGCTGCTGTCCGACCTCAAGGAAGTCGAATGGCCTGAATCCACCAAACGGATGCAGGAAGCCTGGATCGGTCGCAGCGAAGGCGCGGAGATCCTGTTCGACCTGGAAAACAAGGCGCTCGGTCCGCTCAAGATTTTCACCACGCGACCCGACACGCTGTTCGGCTGCACCTACATGGTGCTCGCGCCGGAGCACCCGCTCGTCGACGCGCTGACGACGCCCGAACATCGCGCCGACGTCGAGTCGTACCGCAAGAAGGCCGCCGCCAAGAGCGACCTGGAGCGCACGGACCTCGCGAAGGACAAGTCCGGAGTCTTCAGCGGCGCGTACGCCATCAATCCCGTCAACGGGGAGCGCGTGCCCATCTGGGTCGCGGACTACGTGGTCATGGGCTACGGCACCGGCGCGATCATGGCCGTGCCGGCGCACGACGAACGCGACTTCGAGTTCGCGACGCAGTTCAAGCTGCCAATCGTCCAGGTCATCGCGAGCGGCGACGCCGAAACGAAGCTGCCCCACGTCGGCGACGGCAGCCTGATCAATTCCGGCGGCTACAACGGCCTGCCCTGGCCCGAGGCAAAGCGTCAGATCACCGCCGCTCTCGCCGGTCGCGGCGTGGGCCGGGCCACCATCAACTATAAGCTGCGCGACTGGCTCTTCTCGCGCCAGCGTTACTGGGGCGAGCCATTCCCGATCGTGTGGGTGAGCGCGGACGACTACGCGAAAGCGAAGGCATTGCGCGGCGCGGACCTGCCGTCCGAGCCGGTGACGTTCGCGCAGGACGGCGCGGTGCATTACGCCCTCCCGCTTCCCGCGGGTGCGCTGCCGCTCGAGCTGCCCGACGTGCAATCGTACCTGCCCAGCGGCACCGGCGAAAGTCCGCTCGCCAACGAAACCGCCTGGCTCGAGATCTGGTTCAACGTCTCCACCGGCGCCGCCGTACCTGCGTCGGCGCCCGTCCCCGCCGGCGACGGCTGGATCCGCGGTCACCGGGAAACGAATACGATGCCGCAATGGGCGGGCTCGTGCTGGTATTACCTGCGCTTCCTCGATCCGCAAAACGCCGGCGCCCTCGCC
>JBEIHL010000191.1:0-6298 GCA_040381375.1 Opitutaceae bacterium | reverse complement strand
GGGGTCGGGCCGAGCCAGCGGTCGTAGTCAAACCCGGCCGGCACCGGCTCCTCGGGCAAGGGCAGTGCGGGCGGAAAGGAACCGAGGCGGGTGCGAATGTGCGTCACCTCGCCGATCCAGCCGTTGCGCACGATCTCGGCGGCCTTGCGGAAGGAACGGTTGGAGCGCTGCTGCGTACCCGTTTGCAGGATACGACCGTAGCGGCGGGCCGTGTCGACCAGCACGCGGCCCTCCCGCACCGTCAGCGTGAGCGGCTTCTCGCAGTAAACATCCTTGCCGGCCAACATCGCCGCCTTGGCGACCGCGGCGTGCCAGTGGTCGGGGGTGCAAACGAAGACGACGTCGAGGTCGGGCCGCGCGATCAGCTCCTCGTGCAACCGGTAGACGGCGACGCCGCGCGACGTGCCGCTCTCCTTCGCGGCGCCGTAGGCCTTGTCGATCCGGTCGCGCATCTTCTCGACCTTGCCGCGATTGAGATCGCAGGTGGCGAGAATGCGGCAGTCGTCCCGCCCCGTGAGGGTGCCGACGTGGTCGTTGGCGATCAGGCCGTTGCCGACGACGCCGACCGTCAGTTGATTGCTCGGCGCGTTGCTGCCGAAGAGTCGCGCCGGGAAGAAATTCGGCGCGACGCCGGCGGCCACGATGCCGGCGAGACCGCTTTTCAGCCACGAGCGGCGGGTGAGCACGGGCGGGGGCGGGGTGGAGTCCGGGGCACGTGAAGGGGCGGGCATGGTGCCCTTACGCCTAAGCTGAACGGAGGGAATTCCCAGAAAAATGCATGCGGGACCCAACGCATCCGGGCTGGCGGAAACGGCGAAGTTCGCTGAGATGGCGCCGTGCTTTCCGAATCCCCATCGCACGTCTTCGCCTGGCTGCGCCTGCTCGGGTGCCTCGCCGCAGTTCTGGGCGGCATGGCCGAGGCCGCCCCGCTCGACTTCAACCGCGATATCCGGCCGATCCTGTCGGAGAACTGTTTTCAGTGTCACGGCCAGGATCCTGCCAAACGTGAAGGGAAGCTCCGGCTCGACGAACGGGACAGCGCGACGCAACTGCGGGATGGCTTTGCGGCGATCCTGCCGGGCCGGCCCACCGAGAGCGAAGTGATGCGCCGGATCGTTTCGAACGACCCGACCGAGGTGATGCCGCCGCCGGAATCGCACAAACGCGTGACCTCCGCGCAAGCCGCGCTCCTGCGCCAATGGATTGCCGAGGGCGCGCCGTATGCGCCGCATTGGGCTTTCATTCCGCCCCAGTCCCCGGCTTTGCCGGAGGTCAGGCGCGCGAGTTGGTCGCGCCACGAGATCGACCGCTTCGTGCTGGCGCGACTCGAGCGCGAGGGGCTGGCCCCTTCGGCTGAGGCTACCCCCGGGCGCTGGCTGCGGCGCGCGGCGTTCGATCTCACCGGATTGCCGCCGCCCCCGGCGGAGCTCGAGGCCTTCGCGGCCGACGTCGCGCGGCGCGGCGAACCCGCCTATGCGGCGGCGGCTGACCGGTTGCTGGCCTCACCGCACTACGGGGAGCGGCAGGCCCTCGAGTGGCTGGACGCGGCGCGCTATGCGGACACGCACGGGTTCAACAACGACTCCTCCCGCTCGATGTGGCGCTGGCGCGACTGGGTGATCGACGCGTTCAACGCGAATCTGCCCTACGACCGCTTCCTCACCGAACAGATCGCGGGTGACCTGCTCCCGCAGCCGACGCTCGAGCAGCGCATCGCGACCGGCTTCGCGCGCAATCACGTCATCAACAGCGAAGGCGGCATCATCGACGAGGAGTACCGCGTCGAGTACGTCGCCGACCGCGTGCGCGCGCTCAGCACCGCGTGGCTCGGGCTCACGATGGAGTGCGCGCGCTGCCACGACCACAAGTTCGACCCGGTCACGCAGCAGGATTACTACCGGCTGTTCGCGTTCTTCAACCACGTGCCCGAGCACGGCGAGGACGGACGGGTCGCGAACGCGATCCCGATGCTCCCGGCGCCCAATCGTGAACAGCAGACGGCGCTGGCGACGCAGCAGCGTGAACTCGCCGCGCTCGACGCGAAACTCGCCGTCGCGCAAGCCGCCTGGCGATGGCAGCCGTCGCAACGCGAGCGGGTGCGCACTTTGCTCGGGACGGCGCTGCGTGCAACCGCTGGACGCGAGGACGAATCCATCGAAGAATCCACCGGGTTGCCGCTGTTCGGCGCATCGAACGGTCCGGCCGTGGACGAAAGCGTGATCGCGGCGCGCCCGCGGGGCGTTGCGACCGGGGAAGGGCCGCTCCCGACGGTGCCCGCGGCGGCGCTCGATTGGACCGGCAAGGAGGGCGTGAGCGTAATGCTTTGGTTGCGGCCGGCGGCCGACAACCCGCGCGACGTCGCGCTGCTGTCGTCGCTCAATCACCTGGGCTCGCCCGCCGACTCCACCTTCGGTCGCGGCCGCGAGGTGAGGCTGATCGACGGCGAGATCGAGGTCCGGTTCAGCGAACGCTTTCCGGCCTACGCGATCGTGGCGCGGACGGAAGGCGCGAGGATTCAACCGGGCGAGTGGCGGGAGGTCGCGCTCACGTATGCGGGCGGCAAGACCGCGTCGGCGCTGCGCGTCTATGTCGACGGGAACGAGCTGGCCGTGCGCGTGGCGTACGACGGCCTGCCGGGTGAGCCACCGAAGCGGGACCTGCTCGTCGGCGGCGACAATGCGAAGGAGGGCTCGCGCTTCCGCGGCGTGCTCGGTGAAGGGCGGGGTTTCCCGCGCGCGCTGGCCGCACCCGCGGTGCGGGCTCATTTTCAACTGCAGGCCATCGGGCGGCTGTCCGCGCGACTCGACGCTGGCTCGGCGCTCTCGGAACGGGAGACGCAGTGGTTGCGGGACGCGCTGCTTGCGGACGATCCGCCGACCGCGGATCTGGTGGCCGACCGCGACGCGCGTTGGGCAGCGCACCTCGCGCTCCGGCGCAGTTTGCCGACCGTGATGGTGATGGAAGAACTGCCACAGCCGCGCCCGACGTTCGTGCTGAACCGGGGCCAGTACGACCAGCCGGGCGAGCCGGTCGCGGCGGGCGTGCCGGAGGCGCTGCTCGGCGCGTGGCCGAAGGATGCGCCGCGCAACCGGCTCGGGCTCGCGCAATGGCTGACGCGACCCGATCACCCGTTGACGGCACGCGTCGTGGTCAACCGGCTGTGGGCCCAGCTTTTCGGTACGGGCATCGTGAAGACCCTGGAGGATTTCGGTTCGCAGAGCGAATGGCCAAGCCATCCGGAGCTGCTCGACTGGCTCGCGCGGCGCTTCGTCGACGGCGGCTGGGACCTGAAGGCCCTGCTCCGGCAGATGGTGCTCTCGTCGACTTACCGGCAGGACAGCGCGGTGACGACGGAATTGCTCGCACGTGATCCGGAGAACCGGCTGCTCGGGCGCGGCCCGCGCGTGCGGCTGCCGGCGGAACTGATCCGCGACCAGGCGCTCGCGGTGTCGGGGTTGCTGGCCCCGCGGATCGGTGGCCCGAGCGTGTATCCGTATCAGCCCGACAAACTCTACGAGGGCATCGTCGTGGGCGCGGAGTACCCCGGCACGAAGTGGTTGCTCAGTTCCGGTGCCGATCTGTATCGGCGCAGCCTGTACACCTTTTGGAAACGCACCATGCCGCACCCGGCGATGACCGCCTTCGATTCGCCGGACCGGGAGTTCTGCACCGTGCGGAGGTCGCGGACGAATACGCCCCTGCAGGCGCTCGTGCTGTGGAACGAGCCGGGTTACCTTGAAGCGGCGCGCCAGCTCGCGACCCGGCTGCTGCGCGAGGGCGGGGCGAGCGACGCGGCGCGGGTGGCGTTTGCGTTTCAGCACGCGACCGGCCGGGGGCCGTCCGCGTCGGAGACCCGCGTGCTGCAGGGTGCGCTTGAAAAACTGCGGGCAGACTTTTCCGCCCGGCCGGCGGAGGCGGCGAGTTTCCTCAAAGTCGGTGCGTCGCCGGTCGACGCCAGCCTGCCGCCGGTTGAACTCGCCGCGGCGATGAGCGTCGCGAGCATGATCCTGAGCCTGGATGAAACGGTGACGAAAAACTGAACTCCACCATGTCCTGCCACCGCTACGAATCGATTCACACGCGTCGTGACTTTCTCGCCCGGACGGGGCTGGGGCTGGGCGCGGCGGCGTTGGCCCAGATGTTCAGATTGGACGCGCTGGGCGCGGAGCCGGCGGGCGGGCCCGTCGGCGGCTTGCCCGGGCTGCCGCATTTTCCGGCGAAGGCGAAGCGCGTGATCTGCCTCTTCCAGTCGGGCGGGCCGTCGCATCTCGACCTGCTCGACGAAAAGCCCGTGCTGGCGCAGCGCTTCAACGAGGATCTGCCGGACTCGGTGCGGCGCGGACAGCGGATCACGGGCATGGTGGCGTCGCAGGCTCGACTGGCCATCCAACCGAGCAAGTTTGCGTTTCAGCCGGGCGGCCGCTGCGGCACCCGGATCAGCGACCTGCTGCCGTTCACGCGCGAGATCGCCGACGACCTGTGCGTTGTCCGCTCGATGCACACGGAGGCGATCAACCACGACCCGGCGATCACTTTTTTCCAGAGCGGCAGCCAGTTGCCGGGCCGGCCCAGCATGGGAGCGTGGGTCGATTACGGGCTGGGCCGGCTCAACGAGAACCTGCCGTCGTTTGTCGTGCTGGTGTCGGTCAACGCCAAACGGGCCGGTCAGGGGCTGCTCGCGCGGCTGTGGGGCAGCGGCTTCCTGCCCAGCGGCCACCAGGGCGTGCAGTTTCGCAGCGCCGGCGAACCCGTGCTTTACCTCAATGACCCGGCCGGCATGACGCGGGAGCGGCGGCGACTGATGCTCGACGGCATCACGGAACTCAACCGCCTGCAGCACGCGCAGAGCGGCGATCCGGAAGTTGAAACCCGGATCAGCCAGTTCGAAATGGCGTACCGGATGCAGCGCAGCGTGCCGGAATTGATGGCGCTCGACGGCGAGCCGGCGCGCGTCCTCGAGAGTTACGGCCCCGACGTGCAGCAGCCGGGATCGTTTGCGCGGAATTGCCTGCTCGCGCGGCGACTGGCCGAGCGCGGGGTTCGCTTCATTCAGTTGTATCACCGCGACTGGGACCATCACGGCGGCCTCCATGAGCACCTGCCCAATCTCGCGCGCGACACCGACCAACCGAGCGCGGCGCTGATCAAGGATCTGAAACAGCGCGGGCTGCTCGAGGACACCTTGGTGATCTGGGGCGGCGAGTTCGGCCGCACGCCGTATGCCCAAGGGGACGCCAACCGGGAGAAGTACGGCCGTGATCATCACGGCAAGGCGTTCTCCCTCTGGATGGCCGGGGCGGGGGTGAAGCCCGGCATCACGTACGGCGCGAGCGACGACTTCGGGTTCAACGTGGTCGAGAACCCCGTGCACATCCACGACCTGCAGGCGACGATCCTCCACCAACTGGGTATCGATCACGAGCGGCTGACGTATCGGTTTCAGGGCCGGCAGTACCGGTTGACCGACGTGCACGGGAAGGTGGTCAAGGGGTTGCTGGGGTGAGGGAAACGCCTAGGAGATTACTTAGTGGTCGGTTGGGTTTGCGACCGTAGGAGACAGGCAGTACAGTGTGGCCCGTGCCCGAGGGAGCGCCGTGCTCCAGCGCGTCCCTTCAGCGTCCCGATGCCGGGCTGGAGCCCGGCGCTCCCGGGCGGGGCGCGGGCGTGGCGCCGGCATGTTCTTCCGAAACGTAGCCACACGGACCGTTCTGCGGATTTGACTCGGCGCGGGGAGCGATCTGCATTGTGAGCGCGCATGTTCCCCCTTCGGAAACCCCGTTCTGTCGTGGCGCTGGTGCTGGCCATCGTCGGCGGCGCGCGCGCGGCCGAAACCATCGACTTCAACCGGCAAATCCTGCCCATCCTTTCGGACGCCTGTTATCATTGTCACGGTCCGGACGCGGCGACGCGCGAGGCCAAGCTCCGGCTCGACGAGCGCGACGGGATTTTTCGGACCCGGGAAGGTGTTACGGTCGTCGCGCCGGGCAAGCCGGATGCCAGCGAACTCATCCTGCGGATCTCGAGTCCGCACGAGGACGAGATCATGCCGCCGGGAAAAGCGTCGCGGCAGCTCAAACCGGCCGAGATCGATCTGCTGAAACGCTGGGTGACGGCCGGCGCCCCGTGGGGCACGCACTGGGCCTTCACGCCGCCGCAGCGGCCCGCGGTGCCCGCGGTCGCCGATCCGGGGCTCGCGCGGCGCGTGAGCAACCCGATCGACGCTTTCGTCTTCGCGCTACTGGAACGGGAAAACCTCTCGCCTTCGCCCGAGGCGGCGCGCGAGACGCTGCTGCGGCGG
>JBEIHL010000190.1:0-6302 GCA_040381375.1 Opitutaceae bacterium | reverse complement strand
CCACCACCTCGCGCACGCCCGACGCGTCGAGGGCCACGACCGGGCAGCCCGCGGCCATCGCCTCGGCGACCACCATGCCCTGCGTCTCGGATTTCGATGCGAAAGCAAACACGTCCATCGCGCGGTACGCCTCGCGCAGCACGCGCCCGGTCCGCTTGCCGGCGAGCAGCAGCCGGTCGGCCACACCGTATCCCTCCAGCGTAGCCCGGAGCGCGTCGCGGTCGGGCCCATCGCCCACCACCAGGAACAGCGCCGCCGGGTTCTTTTGGAGAAAGCGGGCGACCGCCTCGCCGAGAAACCCGAGATTTTTCTCCTGCGCCAGCCGGCCCACGTGACCGATCACGAGCGCGTCGGCGGGAATCTTCATCCGCTGGCGGAAGGCCCGGCCGTCCGCCGAGCCGAACGCCTGGACGTCGATGCCGGTCGGAATTACGCAGATCGGCGACGTCACGCCGCGACCGCGAATGATTCGCGCCAGGCTCTCACTCGGCGCAATGACTCCGTCGCAGAGATTGGCGAAATGCGTCGGCAGTTCGATCGCGACCTCGCGCATCGCGTCCGGGAAGGGAACGTAGTGCGCGTAGTCTTCATAGCGCGTGTGGTGGGTGAAGATTATCGGAATGTTCTTGTTCATCGCCACCCGCAGCGCCGTGTCGCCGAGCAGGAAGGGATGATGGGCGTGCATGATATCCGCCTTGAACTCATCCAGTCGTTCCGAGAGCGCCGCGGCGAGCGGCAGACTCACGGAAAAGTCACTGCCGTTGAAATTTCGCAGCGACGGCACGCGCACCACGCTCCGCTCGAGTATCGCCGGCGGGGGCTTCCCGTCGAAGCGCGGCGCCACGATCAGCACCTCGTGTCCAAGGTGCTGATACGCCTCCGCAAACGTGCTGACCGAACGCGCCACCCCGCCGACGTGCGGCAGGTACGTGTTGGTCATCATGCAAATTTTCATGGCGACGCGACCAGGTTGAATTCCTCGCTCGCCCGGGCGGTGCGGACTTGGGCTCCGAAGCCGGGGATCCGCACGTCAAGCTGGGGCGGCGAACCCCGCCAACTGCCGTCCACCTGCACTGCGACCCCGACCCCCGCGGGCGCGACCCGCACCGTCACCGGGCCGAAAGGGGTCAGCGTGGGACCAAAGATCGCGCCCGGGCCGCGCCACCATTCCGCCCGCAGCCCGGAGCCAACGATCAGCCGGCCGGCTTCCTCGCGCACGAAACAATTTCGCACCATCATCGCCCACTCGCAGGCCGCCCACATGTGCTGGCCGTCCCCCATGCAGCCGCCGCCCGTCCGGGGATGGATGGCCTCGGGCCACTGTCCGGTCGGCGACGCGAGCGCCGCCACGGTGTCCATCAGTTGCCATGCCGCCGCCGGGTCGCCCGCCCGCAGTCGCACCTGTGCGAGGTGCAGCGTCAGGTACACGTTGATGCCGGAATGGATCATATGCTGGAAGAAGCCGCCGCCATGGCTGCTGTGATCCTGGAGATAGTCCGCCGTCCGGAGGATTCGTTCGTCGCCCGGGCCGAAAAGTTGCAGGGGATAATCGGCGACGAGGGAACCCACCGCGCCCGAATCCATCCGCCGTTTCGGCGATGCCGGAATCGAGCCGGGAAACCGACGCTGCGGGCCGTGGGGAAACGAGCGTTCAATCGTGGCCAGAAACTCCGTCGCCTGCTCGCCGCATTGCCGCGCCAGGGCCGGATCGGCGGCGGGCAGCAGTTCCGCCGCCGCGCGCAACCCGGCGACGCCCCAGAAGTCGTCCCAGTAATAAAAATCGTTGGGCCCGAGGTGCTCCGCGCTGAATCCCGCCGGCAGCAGTCCCGCTTCCGGCCGGCCGGTGTCGCGCGGCAGACGTTTGCGCATGATCCAACGCGCGCCGCGGGCCGTGGCGCGTAACCACGATTCGGCCGGGAGTTCGCCGGTCAGGGCGGAGAACCGCTGGTAGCTCCAGATCGCCTCGCCGTTGGAATCCCATTCGCCTTCCTGGGAGAGAAAGTAGCCGTCGCGACGCTGCCGGGGCGCAAAGTGGCCGAGCACCCGCCGCGTGCGTTCCACGTCGCCGAGCGTGAGCAGCACATTCAGCATGAAAGCGGCATCGCGGAACCAGAAGCGCTTGTACGTGTAGGGCCCGGGATAGGTCTCGTCGGGCGAGTGCAACACGAGATTGGCCACGGCAAGATCGTAGAGGCGCTGCAGGCTGGGTGCGGCGATGGTCAGCTTCGCCAGCGGGGCCAGCGCCATCCGCCACGAGGGGCGTCCCGCGACGAGCGGGCGCTTCCGCAGCCTAAGCTCGTCGTAAATCGGAGCCCGCAGCTCGAGCGCCGTCGCCCCGCCCGCGCGGAGATCGAAGAGTGCGACTGCGGTCGCCATACTGGTGGGATCCGTCACTGCTCCCGGTTCCCCTCCCGGCTCCTGCAGGCGCAGCGCGGCGTCGCCTTCCTTGTACGTCGACAGGATCATCCGCGACGGCGGGCGATCGAATTGAACCGGGTTGCGACCGTTGATCAGCCAGCCGGAATTGTCCGGCGTGCGCGCGATCTTCTCCACGAAACTGACTCCCTCCGGATTGTAAGGCCGCAGCGCGACGGCGAGAAATCCGCTCCGCAGACCCGCCGCCTGCACCTTCATGCCGCAATATGGTTCATGCTCCTCGAGGCCCATCCGCACCTCCGAGACGAGCGTCGCGCCGGAGGCGAAAGTCGCCCGTGACGTCACGGCAAGATTCTCCCCCAATTCCAGCGTTTGGGTGAAGTCTCCATCCGGCAATTTCGACGGCAGGAGTAACGCTCCCTGTTCCGGCACGAGCCAGAAATCGAGCGACCACCCGTCGAAGAGCGGCGTGACGAGCCCGCGAGGATCGACAATCGGATAGTACGGCAAATCGGGCAGGCCGACGGCGGTCCAGTTCCGGTGCGTCAGGTTGATGTGGCTGAAGGAAAAAGCCCGCGGGATGAACGATTCGTCGGCGGGATTGAACTGCCGCTCCACCCAATAGGGCCAGACCCAGTCGAGGTTGTGCTGGATCGCTTTCGTGTTCACGAGACCGCGGGCATGAAACAACATGCCCGCTCGCAGCAGCTCGAGCGGCTCGGCAAACTCCGAGGGTTCAGCGAAGCCGCGAATCTTCGCCACCAGCTTCAGCGGATCGAGAAACCCGTAGGCTCGCGCCGCCCGCGTGATCAGGAACCGCACCGGCCAAGATTTGAGTAGCATGGTGTATTCCTCCTTTCGCCGCCGTCCGTCGGACTCTGCGCAGGATACTGCGCAACCGCCTCGGGCGCAAGACGCGCCGCCGAACAGCGGACACGCGTCCCGGGGCCCGGTGCCCGTTGATCGCAAAGCAGGCCGCGTACATCGGGTAAATCTCCATGCCAAATCCCACAATCCACCCGATTCCCGCCCACGGCAGAATCTGCTTCTGTGGAGGCCCTGAGCGCCAGGGCGAGTTCTGCGCCGCTCCCGCTTACGGCGCGGGCCGCGCGCAGGGCCAGGGCGCCGTTTCCTCCTCCATCCCACCCAGTGCCATGGCCACCCGCACTTCCGCCCTGCCGCCTGGTTTCTCGTGGCTTCGCGCCACCTGCCGCCCTTCCTTCGAGGAAGTCTCCGCCTACGCCGAATTTATCGCCGTCGCCGAGGGGCATCCCGATTCGGCGGGCGATTCCGGGCTTCAGCATGAGGCGGAATTACAGCTCTGGATTTGGCGATCGGAAAGCCGGCTGCGTTCGCCCCAAACCGGGCGGCGGCGGGCGGATGTACAGTACGGACCGGCAGATTGACGCAGCGGCCGGCGGCTCCCGGAGTCGCGGCTGATTCCGCGATGACTCATTGACCGCATCCGCGGGGGATTCCACGCTGGCCGCCCTTTCCTGCCGTTGCCTGAACCTTGATGAACTTTACGGAACAGATCGCGCCTGTCACCACGCTCCGACCGGAGCTCGGCCGGACCTCGCGCCGACCCGGCAGCCGAACCGTGCGGGTGCTCGTCCTGGATGACAACGAAGACGATTTCGCCTTCGTCAAAATCCTCCTTGGGAAGAGCGTGATGTGCTCCTACCAGCTCGAATGGGTGGCGACCGAGGCCGCGGCGCTCTCCGCCCTGCGCACCGGCGGTTTTGACGTCGGATTGTTCGACTACAAGCTGGGCGCAACGACCGGCCTGGAGATCCTGCGCACCCTGCAGCAAAAGCAGTGTGGCCTTCCCATTATCCTCCTGACCGGCTCGGAAAACCCGGAGATCGACCAGGCGGCGCTCGACAGCGGCGCGGCCGACTACCTGGGCAAGGGCTCGCTGGACACGACGCGGTTGGAGCGGGCAATCCGATATTCGATCAGCCACGCCCAGGTGCTTTCCGCGCTGCGGGAGAGCCAGGCCCAGATGCAGTTGTTCATGCGCAGCGTGCCCTGTGCGGTGTGCATCTACGACGATCGGGCCGAGATTCTGTTTCAAAACGAGACCTTTCTCCAGCATTTCACGGTGAACGCGGTCGTCGCCGCGCGCAACCTGACCGCCGGCGCGAGTGGCCCCGTGCAATACTCGCACGGCAACCGGCACTGGCTCATCACAACCTTTCCGATGGTCGAGCGGAACGGCCGCAAGCTTGAAGGCCTCGCCGGCATCGACATCACGCAGCGGCGGCTCGTCGAACAGGAGCTGCTGCGGGTGAGTGACGCAGAGCGGAGCCGCATCGGCGGTGATCTGCATGACGGCCTCGGCCAATATCTCACCGGCATCTCCTGCCTCAGCGCCGCCCTGCGCGAGAAGCTCCAATCGCAGAACCGGAGGGAGGCGGAGGACGCGGCCACGATTGCGACCCTGGTGCAGGAGGCGATTGCGCAAACCCGCGCGCTCGCCCGCGGACTTTGCCCCGTTCAACTCGAGACCAGCGGCCTCGAGAGCGCGCTCGAGGACCTCAGCTATCAAGTGCAGCGCCTTCATAGCGTGGAGTGTCAGTTCAAATCCCGCGGGGTGGTCGCCGTTGATGCCAACGCCGCCCTGCACCTTTACCGCATCGCCCAAGAGGCAATCACGAACGCCGTCAAACATGCCGCCCCCCGGCGCATTGTCGTGACCGCGGACTTTGCCGAAGAAACCCGTGCGCTGACGATCGAGGACGACGGCGCCGGTTTTGACCCCAACGTCGAGCACGGTCCGAGCTCGGGCATGAGCATGATGCCTTATCGTGCCGCCATGATTGGCGGCACCCTGACCGTAGTCTCCCGCCCAGGCTCCGGCACGCGGGTTGAA
Organism: Opitutaceae bacterium; assembly: GCA_040381375.1. Lineage (GTDB taxonomy): Bacteria > Verrucomicrobiota > Verrucomicrobiia > Opitutales > Opitutaceae > ER46. Next base: position 1,051 of record JBEIHL010000190.1, on the reverse strand, counting down.
TGCCGGTTCAGTCAACCCCCTTGTCCATGAAATCAAAGTTCGCCAAGAAACCCGACGCGGAAACCCCGGAAGCCGGTGCAACGGTCGTTGCCGACGCCCGGAGCACGCCCCTTTCGAACAAGCTGAAGGTACTGCTGGTCGATGATCAACCGATCACCAGCCAATGCATGAATGCACTCGTGAACCAACAGCCCAATCTCGACGTGTGCGGGGAGGCGGACAACGCCGCCTACGCTATCGAATTGGTCGGTCGCTTGCAGCCGGACTTGGCCATCGTGGATATTGCCCTCAAGACGACCAACGGGATCGAGCTCACGAAGAACATAAAAGTGCACGCTCCGAATCTTCCCGTGCTGATTGTGTCGATGCACGATGAGGGCCTTTATGCGGAACGTGCTCTTCGCGCCGGCGCGATGGGCTATCTGATGAAACAGGAGGCCAGCGAGAAGATCATCGCGGCGATTCAGCGCCTGTTGCAGGGAGAGATCTATCTCAGCGACAAGATCAAGGAGAAGATGCTGCACCGCTTCGTGAACAAGAAGGGTGAAGGCATGGTGTTCTCCATCGATACCCTAAGTGACCGCGAGATGGAGGTTTTCCAACTGATCGGCAACGGGTATAGCACCCGACAGATCGCTCAGAAGCTGAACCTGAGCTCCAAGACGATCGATTCGTATCGCGAGCATTTGAAACTCAAACTCCACCTGGAATCGGGGGCTGAACTCGTTCGACACGCCATTCAGTGGGCCCGCAGCGAAGGAACCACCTGAGCGCGAGGCCGTTTCGTAATCTGGGCGGATGTGACGATCGCCCAAGGTCCGTTACGATCGATTTTCTCCCGGTGGAATAGCGGCGCGTGGACCCCGCGCCGCAGGATTGGAAGCCGCGTGAAAGCCCTCTTGATCTTCGAAACCGTCCGGGGCACCTCGCAGCGCGATGAGGGCAAGGACGACTCCTCCCACAACTGTGCCTACTCCAAGAACTACGAAGAGGAATACGGAGAAATTAGACACCGGAGAACTTATACCGATAGCCCCAAGCTTTTGGACTT
>JBEIHL010000189.1:0-6307 GCA_040381375.1 Opitutaceae bacterium | reverse complement strand
GGGGTCCTTCCCGACCTTGTGTTGTTGTTACTCTCTGTCCCTATTTTACGCTCTTCGGTTGGGTCCCTGCGCCGCTCCCAGGGGGGAATCCGTCTCGCTCGTTCATCATCGGCTTCGCCCGGTTCAGAACTGCACGGAGACCTGCACGCCGATCCGGCGCGGTGCGCCCGGGCTGCCGGCCGCGATCTCCGGATTGATGAACTGATAGTATTCCTTCTCGAAGAGATTGTGGCCGTAAACGGTCACGCCCCAGTGGCCGATCCGGTAGCGGACCTGGGCATTCACGAGGCCGTACGCGGCCTGGGCGAAGAAACCGGTATTGCGCTCGTCGAAGAAAGTCCGGCCGATCGCGCCGTAGCTCGCGTTGGCCGACCAGCCATGACCGAAGTCAACCGTGACGCCCGTGCGCAGAGTCGAACGCGGGACGAACGGCACGGAGTTGCCGCTGACGCGGTTGCCCGTCGAATCGCGGTGCTCGTCGAACTCCGCCCGGGTGTACCCGGCTTGGAAGTCCCACCACACCCGCTCCACGGGATTCCACATGAACTTGGCCTCGAAGCCGAGCGCGGTGACCTCGTCGGCGTTGACGACCACGTAGTCGGTCGAGTTCGGGACGGTGCGCTCAAACTGATAACCGCGCATCCGATTCCAGAAGCCAAGCAGGCTAGCGCCGAACCGGCCTTTGGGCGGTCCGAAGGTCACGCCGATTTCATTCGCCCAGATGCGTTCGTCTTCGAAGCGCGCCAGCCGCGGATTGGAGGTGAAGCCGCTGAAGCCGCCCGGCTTGTGGGCGAGCGAGCTCTTCGCCTGCACGCTGACCGAGTCGGAAACGACATGCACCAAACCGAAGCTGCCCGAGAGGAAGTCATCGTCTTCCGCCGTATCGAGCCGCGGATCCTGGGGAGACGGAAAGCCGAAATTGTTCGAACTCGCCTTCACTCGGATGATGTCGGCGTCGGCCCGCTCGAGGCGGAGGCCGAACTTCAACGTCGTCGCCTTCGAAATCGGCTGATCGACGCTGCCGAAGAACGCCAGGTTCGACTGGCCCGACTCGAACGCGGTGCGCTCGGTCTGCACGAATCCGGGCGGGACAAACTGACCGGGAGGAACGACAAACTGCCGGAACGCGCCGGACTCGGTGGCGGAATCGAGCCAGAATACGCCGGCGCGCCACTGGACTTGGCCAGACGCGGGCTTCGACTCGAAGCGCACCTCCTGGGTCCAAAGCCGCTCGTTCTGCGTCACGCGGGAAATGCCCAGCGGCAGCGGGCTGAGGTCGAGGTCGGTCGCCGACGGATCGAGGTCCCAGTCCTGGCGCGAAGTCGTCGCCACCACCGCACCCCAGTCGAAGGCCTGTTTCCACTGGAACGAGAATTGCGATCGGTTGACGTTCGTCTCACCGTCGACATCGGACGCGACTTGAAAGCGATTGCGGCCGAGCAGGGAACTCAGGCGGGTATCGTCGTCGCGCACCCGCTCGAACATCATTCCAAAGCGGAGTTGCGCGCCTTCGGTCGGCTTCCAGAAAAGCGATCCGCGACCCGCGATGGCGCTCCGGTCGTCGGCGGTCCGGCGGGTGAAGGTGTTGTCGATATACCCTTCCCGCTCATTGTAGCCCACGCTCGCGCTGTAGCCGATCTCGCTCGTCAGCGGACCATCGAAGGCCGCTTGCAGGCCGACGGCGTTAAAGGAACCGTAGTCCGCGAGCAACCGGCCCTGATGCCGGACCCCGGGCACCCGGGTGCGAATGTCGATCACGCCACCCGTGGCGCTGCGCCCGTAGTCGAAGCCCTGCGGTCCGGCCTTTACGCTGAAGCTGTCGATGTTGAGGAGTGAACTCGGGTACGACGACACGGAACCCGACGGCACATCGTCGACGTAGAGAGCGATCGACGGCGGGCTGAAGAAGATGGAGTTGGCCACGCCGCGCAGGGAGAGCACATCGCCGAAGCCGCGAGTGTCGCTGTTGCTCGAAAACAGATTGGGCGCGATGCCGGAGATGTCCTGCAACTGCGTCACCCCGTGCTGCCCCAGCAGGTAGTCGTTGAGCACCGCGTTCGAGTTCTGAAACCGGAGACCGTCGATGCCGAATTCGGCCTCCACTCGGAACGGCGCCATCTCGGTCCGCGCCTCGGCGGCGGCGAGATTTCCACCGGAAAGGGAGGCGACCGCAGCGGCAGAGAAAACCAGAACGGAGCGATGAAGAACGAGTCTAGGAAACAGCATGTTGATAAAAAAGGGACGCGAATCGGAATGAAACCGAGCCCGGACGCAAGCCGCACCTCGCGCAGCCGGGCAGTAGACGAGTGACGAGCACCGAAGGTGCGATCAGTCGGCCGAAATTTTCGCTTCGCACCCGTGTCGGCGGGTGGTCGTTCGATCAAGCGTCTCATCTAATGCGCACCGCAGCGGGATTAATATGATTCGCGACGAGGGGTTCGAGCCCGCTTCGCCGCACAAATCCCCGGATTATGGCTTGAAATGCCAAGTTGTTCGCCAACTCTGCTGGGCTTTTGGCGTTTCCGTGCCCACGACTTTTTTGCCTTCGCCAGCCCACATGTCCTCCTCCCTCCCGACAATCACCCGGTGGGTCCGCGCTGCTGCTGCGCTGACCGGTCTCGTTCTGCTCTCCGGTTGCGAAAAGCTCAATTTCTGGCGCATGGACGGCCACCAGTCGACGATCGTGGTCGATGGACCCGTGGCGCGGGAGCAGCTTCACATTTTTTATGTCACGTGCTGGGTCTCGCTCGTGATTTTCGTGATCGTCGCGGGCGTACTGGCGTATGCGACGCTGAAGTTCCGGGCGCGTTCGGAAGCCGATGAACACGCCGAGCCGCCGCCCCAGGGCCACGGCAACCCGCTCGTCGAGCTAGGACTCATCGGTGCATCGGTGCTGGCGCTGGTGATCATCGCGGTGCCGACGCTGAAAGGCATCTGGTACACCATGGAATTGCCCGAATCCGAGAAGGCGACGGCGTACGAGGTAAACGCCACCGGCTACCAATGGTGGTTCAAGTTCGAGTATCCCGGGGAATTGGTCGCCGTGAATGACACGGGCGCGAAGGCTCCGTTGGTTACCGGCAATGAGCTCGTGATTCCGGCCGGTCGGGCCGTGAAGGTGAACCTCCGCACGGTCGACGTGATTCACTCGTTCTGGGTTCCGAAGCTGGCCGGTAAGGTCGACATGATTCCGAACCGCGCGAACTACCTCTGGTTCAAGGCGGACAAACCGGGCTATTTCTGGGGCCAGTGCGCCGAGTACTGCGGTGATTCTCACGCCGTAATGCGTTTCCGCGTCATCGCCCTCGAGCAAAAGGAATTCAATGAGTGGCTCGAGCAGCAGGGGCAGCTCGCCCGCAAAGTGGCTCCCACCGTGGCGGCGGCCGAGCGGCCCCGGGCCCAGTTCGCTTCGCTCCGCACGTTCAAGGAAAACGAAGTCGGAGTCACCGCCAAGTACGACGTCAACCCGCTCGAAGCCTGGCGCGCGAAGCAGCTTCCTGAAAAGGACGAGGACGCCGCGCTGATCGCAAAGGGCCGCGAGGTCTTCCGCGAAAAAGCGTGCATCACCTGCCACGTCGTCCGTGGTCATGACGGCGTCGGGATCACCGCGCCCGATCTTACCCACATTGGTTCCCGCACGACGATTGCCGCAGGCCTGCTCGAGAACAACACGGAGCAACTTCGCCGCTGGATACGCGATCCGGGTGCGGTCAAACCCGGCAACAAGATGGCGCTGGCGTACGCGCGCAAGGGTCAGGACGGAAAGCCGATCGACGGCATCAAACTGACGACCGAGGAAGAAGTCGCGCTGGCGGCCTATCTCGAAAGCCTGAAGTAATTTTTCCCGCGAGCGCGGTCGCCTCCGCCCGCATCCGCCAGCGCAGCAGCGCTCAAGTCTCCCCTCCGATTTCCTCCCTTTAGAAACACACCCTTAATACTCATGGAACTGGCTAAATCCGCCTACCTTACCAAGGAGGAGCAAGCTCCGGCGAAGCCGAAGCTGCTCTCCCACCCGACCGCCAAGACGGGCTTGATGGGTTGGCTCACCACGGTCGATCACAAGCGGATCGGCTTCCTGTATGGCTTCTTCGCGCTAATCTTCTTCATCGTGGGCGGCTTCGAGGCGCTGCTGATCCGCACCCAACTCATGGTGCCGAACAACGACCTCCTGACGGCGCAGCAGTACAACACGCTGTTCACGATGCACGGCACGACGATGATCTTCCTCGCCGTCATGCCGCTGTCGTCGGCGTTCTTCAATTTCATCATGCCGCTGCAGATCGGCGCGCGCGACGTGGCATTCCCGCGGTTGAACGCGTTCTCGCTTTGGACGTTCGTCGCCGGCGCGATCATTCTAAACATCGGCTGGCTCGGCCCCATCCTCGAGAAGTTCGGCATCTACGGTCACAACGCTCCTGACGCCGGTTGGTACGGTTATTCGCCGCTCACCTCCAAGACCTACTCGCCCGGCCACGCGGTCGACTACTGGATCATGGGCCTGCAGCTTCTCGGTGTCGCCTCGATCGCCGCGTCGCTGAACTTCATCGTCACGATCATCAACATGCGGGCTCCCGGCATGACAATGATGCGGCTCCCGGTGTTCACGTGGATGACGTTGTTCACGTCGTTCCTGATCGTGCTCTCCTTCCCCTTCATCACGATCGCGCTGGTCGAAGTCATGATGGACCGTAACTTCGGCACTTTCTTCTTTGAAGTCTCCGGGGGCGGCATGCCGATTCTCTGGCAGCATCTCTTTTGGGTCTTCGGTCACCCCGAGGTGTACATTCTGATTCTGCCCGCCATGGGCATCATCTCGGAAATCCTGCCGACGTTCTCGCGCAAGCCGCTCTTCGGTTATCCGATCGTGGTTTTCTCGGGCGCGAGCATCGGTTTCCTCGGTTTCGCGGTGTGGAGCCATCACATGTTCACCACTGGCATGGGCACGGTCGCCACGGCGGCCTTCGCCCTCGCGACGATGGCGATCGCGGTGCCGACGGGCGTGAAGATCTTCAACTGGATCGGCACGCTCTGGGGCGGTCACCTGATGATGCGCACGCCCATGATGTTCGCGCTCGGCTTCGTCTGGATGTTCATGGTCGGCGGCTTTTCCGGCGTGATGCACTCGGCCGCTCCGACCGATTCGCAGCAGAATGACTCCTACTTCGTCATCGCCCACTTCCACTACGTGCTGATCGGCGGTTCGATATTCGCGCTGCTCGCGGGCCTGCACTACTGGTTCCCGCTGATGTTCGGCCGCAAAGTGAGCGAGTTCTGGGGCAAGACCTCATTCTGGGTGATCTTCGTCGGGTTCAATGTCACGTTCTTCCCGATGCACTTCCTCGGCCTGAACGGCATGCCGCGTCGTACGTTCACCTATGACCCTAACCTCGGCTGGAACACCGCGAACTTCATCGCGACGATCGGTTCCTACATTCTCGGCGTCGGCATGCTCATCTACTTCGTCGTTCTCGCCTACACGTTCTTCAAGGGCGAGAAGGTGAAAAAGGATTACTGGGACGGCCGCACCCTCGAGTGGTCGATCGACAATCCGCCGCCCGAATACAACTTCCGCGTCATCCCGACCGTGCACGCCCGCGACGCCTGGTGGTACGAGAAGCACCACAAGGAAGAGATCGAAAAGGAGAAGAGCGAACACGCCAAGGCGGAGGAAGAGCACGGTGGAATCCACATGCCGTTCGGCTCCATCTGGCCGTTCGTCGCCAGCATGGGTCTGCTCATCGGCGCCTTTGGCATCACGTTCTTCACCGCCTCGGCGGCGCCCGGAATCGGTCCGAAGCTCGCGGTCAGCATCGCCGGCGGCGTGATCATGTTCATCGGCATTTATTTTTGGTCGCTCGAGGGCAACGAAGGCTACCACCTCCATCTCGACAAGGACGGCAAGCCGGTGGATGAACACGCCGCCAAGGGCGGCAAGTAACAAGGCCAAGGTCTCCAAGTACCAAGTAGCCAGCCTCCTTTCCATTCCTTCAACCGACGTCATCCGGTCCCTCCTTCGTTCCTGTCACTTGGGCACCTGATACCTGTTACTTCCGACTTACTCATGAGCAGCCACGCGGCCACCGCCACTATCGATCACCACCACGACCCGACCACGTCGACGGGCATTCCGAACAAGAAGCTCCTCATGTGGACCTTCCTGGCGTCGGACTGCATGTTCTTCGGTGCGCTGATCTCGACTCACCTCATCTACCGACTGCACCCGCCGGCAGGAGGCTTGGATCCAAAGCAGGTCTTCAGCGTCGAGCTCACGTCCTTCTCCACGTTCATCCTCCTGATGTCCTCGCTG
>JBEIHL010000188.1:0-6334 GCA_040381375.1 Opitutaceae bacterium | reverse complement strand
GAGCTCCAGCTCGGCCTTATCTCGATCGATGCCGAGCTGGAGCTCGGCGCTCCCAGGTCACACCCGCGCGACCACGATCGACGCATTCGTGCCGCCGAAGCCGAAGCTGTTCGCCAGCGCGGCGCGCACGTCTTTCCGCACCGCAGTGTTCGGCGTGACGTTCAAGCCGAGGTCGGCCACCGCCGGGTCGAGGTTCTCAAGATTGATCGTCGGGGGCACGATGCCGTGGTGGATCGCCAACACGGCCGCAAACACCCCCATCGCGCCGGCACCGCCAAGCAGGTGGCCGGTCATCGATTTCACGCCGCTGACGTGCAGCGCACTCTTGTTGGCCGCGAATACGTTCGCGATCGCCGCCGCTTCCTCACCATCGCCGCCCGGTGTCGAGGTGGCGTGCGCCGAAACGTAATCGATCTCCTCCGGCGCCAGCCCCGCCCGCGCGAGCGCCGCCTTCATCGAGCGGGCCGAACCCTCGGCGCCCGGCGCGAGCGACGACAGGTGATACGCATCGGCCGACGCACCGTAGCCCCGCAACTCGGCGTAAATCCGCGCGCCGCGACGCCGAGCGTGCTCCAACTCTTCGAGCACGAACACCACCGAACCTTCGGCGAGCACGAAGCCGTCACGGTCCTTGTCGTAGGGCCGCGACGCCCGCGTCGGCGCGTCGTTCCGCGTCGATAACGCCCGCATCTGCGCAAACGCACCGATCGCGAGCGGCGTCACGGTCGACTCGGCGCCGCCCGCGAGCATGACGTCGGCATCGTCCCGCAAGATCGCCGCCGCAGCCTCGCCCAAGGCGTGTCCGCTGGTGGCGCAGGCCGAGGCGACGCTCATGTTGGAACCGCGAAAATCCAGCAGCAGGCTCACCTGGCCGGCGAGCAGGTTGGGCGCGATCTGGATGATGAAGAACGGCGAAATCTTCCGAAAGCCGCCCGCCTTCCAGGTGTCGTGCATCGCTTCCATTTCAGGCAGACCGCCCAGGCCGACGCCGAGATTGATCCCCATCCGCTCGGGCGAAAGCGCCGCCCGGTGCGCATCGAGGCCCGAGTCCGCATACGCCTCGACCGCCGCGCCCACCCCGAGGTGCGTGAAGCGGCCGAATTTTTTCAGGTCCTTCTGGCTGAGCGATTGGGTCAGCGCGTCACCCGACGGCCCGCGGGGATAGAGGGCGGCCGGCAGCGGCCGGGTGGGATCGAAATCCCGCACTTCGCCGGCGATCCGAGCGGTGCAACCCGTGGCATCGAACCGCGTGATCGGGCCGATCCCGCTGCGCCCGGCCACGAGGGAGGCCCAGGTTTCAGCCGTCGAGTTACCACAGGGCGTCACAGCGCCAATGCCGGTGATGACCACGCGGCGGGCGGAAGTCGGGGGGTTTTGCATGCGCAGTGGTAGAAGGAAAGAGCCGCGAAGCGCGGGGCAACTCTCAACTCCCTTTCCCACCCCGGTTTTGACATTCCGCGCCGCCCCGCTTTGGCTCCGCCGCCCCTTACCGCACCGCGCGACTCACACCGACCACATGCAGCAGCTTCACGCTTACTGGCGGATGGATTACATCGAGGCGCCGCGCTTGCCGGCGAAGATGACGCGGCCGTTCACCGAGTTGCCGGCGCTGGGCGACGACCGGGCGGCGCTGATCGTCCACCGCACCGCCCACAGCTACCTGATCCTGAATCGCTTTCCGTACAATCCCGGCCATCTGCTCGCCATTCCGTTTCGCGATGTGCGCGAGCTCGAGGAATTGCGGCCGGCGGAACGGGCGGATCTTTTCGATATCATCATTCTCGGCCAGCAGCTCCTGACGAGCGCGCTCCGGCCGGAAGCCTTCAATATCGGGTTCAACCTCGGCGCCGCCGTCGCCGGCGGCAGCATCGACCACCTGCACGGTCACATCGTCCCGAGGTGGAACGGCGACAACAATTTCATGCCCGTGCTCGGCCAGACCCGCATCCTGCCGCAGGCGCTCGAAGCGACCTGGGAGAAGCTCGCCGCCGCGGCCGCCCGCCTGCCGGGACCGAAACAGAATCCAGCGACTCAGCGCTGAGCGCAGACCTACCCACCCTCTCTACCCACCGCTCGTCGTTGTTCTCCTCTTGCCCACCTCATCCTCCAAGACCCTCCACTTTCCGAGTCCGCGCCACGTCATCGCCCTCTACGGCGGTCGCGAGGAAAACCTCGCCCACGCCGAACGGCAGCTCGGGGTGAAGATCGTGACGCGCGAGGATTGGGTGAAGATCGACGGCCCCGCCGAGGCGGTCGCGCGGACGGAGTCACTTTTCGGTTTTCTCGACAAGGCTCGCGCGCAAGGCGTGGTCCTTCGCACGCCGGACTTTCATCGGATCACCGATGCGTTTGTCCGGGGCGAAGGCGAACAGTTGCAGACGCTTCTCAATCAGCCGCTCGTCATCGCCACGAACCGGAAGACGATCATCCCGAAGACGCTCGGCCAAAAGCTCTACCTGCAATCGATGCTGGATCACCCGGTGGTGTTCGGCATCGGGCCCGCCGGCACCGGCAAAACCTACCTCGCCATGGCCGCGGCAGTGAACGCGCTGCTCAAGAACAAGGTCGAGCGCGTGATCCTGACCCGACCCGCCGTCGAGGCCGGTGAAGCCCTCGGTTTCCTGCCCGGCGACCTGCGCGAGAAAATCCTCCCCTACCTGCGCCCGTTGTATGATGCGCTCCACGACATGCTCGATCCCGAGGACGTCGCGCGTTTGTCCGAAAAAGGCGTGATCGAGATCGCCCCTCTCGCCTATATGCGCGGCCGGACGCTGTCCCATGCCTTCATCATCCTCGACGAGGCCCAGAACACCACGCCGGAACAGATGATGATGTTCCTCACCCGCTTGGGCGAGGAGTCGCGGATGGTCGTGACGGGCGACATCACCCAAATCGATCTTCCCCGCTCCAAGCAGAGCGGCCTGCTCGAAGTCCGGCATATCCTGGGCGATGTGCCCGGCATCGATTTTCACACTTTCAGCGGTGCGGATGTCGTTCGCCACCCGCTGGTAGCAAAGATCATCGCGGCGTACGACTCGTACCGAAACCCGATCGCGCATCAGGGTCCAGCCGGCGACAACCGCTGACCCCGAAACTAAGCCGGAACGATGCAGTTGGCCTTCTAATCACCCCTGCGAAAACGAAAACCCTGCAAGGTGGAGCGGCTTGTCCTTTGTTTGGGCCGCTGCGGATGGCTCGGTGGTACGTCAGCCGCCTGGGGACAGGCGGCTCCACCCCTACTGCATGGTTTCGGCTCAGCGAAGTTAGGCTTCGCATCCGGCCCAAGAGTCCTTTTGTTCGTTTTGGCCGTTTCCGTGCGTGCGGCGTTCCCGATGTCGGTTCGCAACCAACTCAAACTCCTCGTCGGCGGCTTGAGCGCCCGTCGGGGCAGCCGTCCACCCACCTCGCCCGTCACTTCGGCGATGGGGGAATTCATGGAACGCAGCCGGCTCATCGCCGCCGTGATCTTCATCGTCACGGTGGCGGCGATCGTGGTCATCAGCTCGGCCGGCGTCTCGACGCTCAACGCGCCCGTCTCGGTCAACGAGGTCGCAACCAGCCGGATCACCGCGCTGGTACCGTTCACCTATCAGAGCGCCGAGCGCACGCGTGCCGCCCGCGAGCAGTTGCTCGACCGCCTGCCGCCCGTTTACCGGCTCGATCAGGAACCGCTCCGTCGCTTCGAAGCCGCCGCCCAGAAACTGCTGGGCCAACTGGCGGAATTCGAAGCCCGCTTCGCCGCCGGCGGGATCGCGGCGGGCACGCGGCGGGTGGAACTGGCCCGGATCGCAGACACGTTCAACAGTCACGGCCCCTACGAAGCGACCGCCGAGGACATCGCTTCCGTCCTGGCCCCCGGCGATGCCAAGACGCGGGTTGAAATCTTCGACAACGGCCTCGCCACGCTGCGCGACTTGTACGCCCGCGGCATCACCGATTCCGCCCTCGGCAGCCTGAGCCCGGGCAACGCCGTCGTCTTCCAGATCGCCCGCGCCGACGGCGATGTGGTCCAACGTTCCGTTCAAACCAAAGAGGAGGCGCTCACGGTCCTCCGGGTCAGCCTCGGTTCCCACAATGTCTCGCGCCAGGCGGCTCAAGCGTATTTCCGAATCTTCCTCTCGGGACTCACCTCCAACGTCGTCTTCGACCGCGTCGCCACCGAGGCCCGCCACGAGATCGCGGCCCGGGCCGTTCCCCCGGTCAAAGTCAACGTCGCCCGCGGCCAGATGATCGTCGAAGCCGGCACCCGGGTCTCGCCCGAGCAATACGAGATGCTCATCGCCCACCGCCAGTACGTGCGGGATCACGGCGACGGCGAACTCAACGAGAACCTCACGCTCTTCGGCCGCGTGCTGCTCGTCATCGCGATGGTGTTTGCCTCCCTGATTTATATCCGGATCGAGGATCCGGAAACGCTGCGCAGCAACACGCGCTGCGGCCTGCTCGCTCTCGTGGTAATCGTGAACCTCGCCTTGGTCCGGGCGAATTATTCGCTGGGCGGCGCAGAGTTTTTCATCCGCGACGGCTCCTGGGGCTCCACCCTGCCGTATGTCGCCCCGACGGCTTTCGCCCCGCTGATCGTGGCGATTCTCATCAATGCCGGGTCCGGCATCTTCATGGCGCTGCTGATTTCGATCTTCACCGGCGTCATCTACGGCAACCGGCTCGATCTGCTGGTGCTCACGTTTCTCTCGTCGCTGGTCGCGATCTACTTCGGCCGCGAAGCCCGGCGGCGCGGCCGGGTGGTGCGCGCCGCGGGCGCCGGCGGCCTCACGATCGCCGCGTTCGCCGCGATGATCGGTTTCGCCAACCAGACTCCCTTCGACACGATCGTGCGCCAGATGGCGGCCGGACTCGGGACGGGCATTCTGACCGGCATCGGCGTCGTCGGCCTGCTCCCAGTGCTCGAGTGGCTCTTCAAGCGCACGACCGACATCACGCTGCTAGAACTCACCGACTACAATCACCCGCTACTCCGCCAAATGCAGCTCGAAGCGCCGGGCTCGTACCACCATTCGCTCGTGGTCGCCCAGCTCTCGGAAAACGCCGCCAACGCCATCGGCGCCAACCCGCTGGTCGCGCGCGTCTGCTCCCTGTTTCACGATGTCGGCAAGACGCTGAACCCGCTTTATTTTGGCGAGAACCAGCGCGACCGCACCAACCCGCACGGCGATCTGACTCCGGCCGAATCGGCCCGGATCATCAAGCAGCACGTGCCGGACGGCGTGGAACTGGCAATCAAGCACCGCCTGCCCCACGCCGTCATCGACGTGATCAAGCAACACCACGGCACGACGCTGGTCCGTTATTTCTACCAACGCGCCGTCGAGGAATCACGCGCGCCGTTCGCCGGCAAAACCGCGGCGTTCATCCCGATGCCGGAGGAGCTGCCGTTCCGTTACGACGGACCCCGCCCGCAGAGCAAGGAGAGCGCCATCATCTCCCTCGCCGATGGCGTCGAGGCCACCACGCGCTCGCTGCGCCAAGCTCGGCCGGAAGACCTCCAGGACACCGTCAACCGGATCGTCGGCGAACGCATCGCCGACGGGCAGCTCGACGAGGCACCGCTCACCCTCGAGGAAATCACGCGCATCAAAAACAGCTTCCAGTTCACGCTGCTCAACATGCTGCACTCGCGGGTGGCGTACCCCACGACCGAAAAGGGCACGAACGATGTGCCGCCGGCGGAAGCCAAGGCGTGAGCAGGAGCAAGCGGGTGAACGTCAGCGTGAAGCCACGGCGCGAAGGACGCCCTCCGGCCGGCGTTCCGAAGCCGGCCGCTCCGGCCCCGACACTTGAGGTCGCACTCGCCAACCGTCATCCCCGCCTCCGCCTCAACCGCGCCGCCGTGCTCACGCTGTTCGAACTGCTCGAGCGAAACCGGCCTGCCATCGTCGGCCGGACCACCACCGCGGGCGGAGGCGAGCTTTCGGTGGTGTTCATGACCGACGCCGCGCTCGCCCGACTCCACGGCGACTTCCTCGACGATCCGACGACGACCGACGTGATCACGTTCGAAGGCGACCCGACGCTCGGCACCGCCGGCGAAATCTGCGTCTCCGCCGACACCGCCGCCGCCTACGCGCGCGCGCAGGCCCGCGATTTCAGCGCGGAACTCACCCTCTACCTCGTGCACGGCTGGCTGCATCTCGCCGGTCACGACGACCTCCAACCGGCCAAGAAACGGGCGATGCGTCGCGCCGAAGCCCGGGCCATGCGGTTCGTGACACGGGCGGGCGCCATGCCGCAGTTTTCACTTCGCCCTCGGGGCTGAGTCAGCGTTTCCCCCCTCCATGGGAGCGCGGACGTCCCCGTCCGCACCTATGGAAGGCGG
>JBEIHL010000187.1:0-6344 GCA_040381375.1 Opitutaceae bacterium | reverse complement strand
TTCATCGAGCGCGGCGCACGCGCCGAGAAAGAGTACCTCCGACTCTTCCCGAGCCTCAACGCCAGCTTCAACGTGCGCGACAATCTGATCGCGCGCGCGGCCGTTTATCGGTCCGTCGGCCGGCCCGATTTCAACCAGTACGCCGGCGGCGTCACGCTGCCCGATGCCGAGTCGCTGCCGTCGCAGGCCAACCGGATCGTCGTGAACAATGTCGGCATCAAGGCGTGGAGCGCGGACACGTTGAACCTCCGGATCGAGTATTACTTCGAGGGCGTCGGGCAGATTTCGCTCAACGCCTTCCGCCGCGACTTCAAGAATTTCTTCGGCGGCACGCGCTTTCCCGCGACCCCCGAGTTCCTCGCGCTCTACGACATCGATCCCGATGCCTACGGTGAGTTCGACGTCGAGACGCAGTACAACGTGCCCGGCACCGTGCGCATGGAAGGCTCGAGCCTGAACTACCGCCAGGCGCTCACGTTCCTTCCCGCCTGGGCGCGCGGCGTGCAGATCTTCGGCAACGTTTCGTCGCAGCGCCGCACCGGCGCGCTCGTCGGCAACTCCGGCTTCAATTTTTTCCCGCGCAGCGGGAGCTGGGGCGTGAGCCTGACCCGCGAGCGCTACAACGTTCGTTTCAACTGGAATTATCGTGGCGAGCGCCGCGGCGCGGCCGTCGGTGGCGCCGGCCTCCCGGCCGACAACTATACGTGGGTGCCCCGCCGCCTGACGCTTGATGCGCAGGCCGAAGTGGTGGTTTACAAGCGGATCGCGGTCTTCGCCAGCATGCGCAACGCGACGAATGTAGCCGAGGACACCGAGATCTACAACGCCCTCACGCCCGGCGTGGCCCGCTTCCGGCAACGCAGCGATTACGGTGCGCTGTGGACGATCGGGGTCCGGAACACGTTCTGATCACAAGCGAGTCACGCCTTCTTGGGCGTCTTCGCTGGCGGCGCGGGTTTCGCCGGTACCGCCGACGGCGGCGGCGCGTCTTCGACGGTCACGCGAATCAACCCGCGCCACTGGCCAGAGGTGTAACCCGTGGCTTGATCGTCGGGATACTTTTCCGCGAGCCTGGCCGCGAGACCCGGATCGAGCGACTCGCGCGGTCCGTGGCAAGTCACGCATTGCGGCGCGACCCCGACGGGGCGGTAGACGCGCCATTCGGGTTTTCCACCCGGCTGGTGGATGCGTTGGACGAGAACCTTGGGCAGTCGGCCCGCGGCGATTTCCTTCTCCACGTGCGCGAGGGCGAGCTTCTCGGCCTCGTCCGGGGTGTTGGCGGTATTGCGGAGCTTTTGGCTCGTGCGCTTGACGCCGGTGATGCGGGGCATGCCCGAGACGATTTCGCCGGTCAACGGCAGCGCCTTCAGGTGGCAGACGTCGACCGCCTTCGTCGCGCCGCTCTTGGCCATGGCCGCGGTCACCTCGTTCATCAACGTCATGCCGAGTCGGTTGATGGCGCGTTCGCCGACGTCTCGGATCTCGGTGTGCGCGGGCGAGTCCGGATCAACGAACACGGCCGACACCTTCGGGGTGTCCGCCGCGGGAACGGAGGCGAGCGCGGTCAAAGCCAGCGCAGCGCCGAGGGAAAGACGCGTTTTCATGAGGGAAGAAGCGATCGGCGTGACGACCGCCGTCGGGGCAGAGCTTACCCCCACCGCCTGCGTTTGGGAACCAGCAAGAGCGCCGCGCATACGACAGTAGCCGCGATGTTGGAGCGAAACAGGCCCGGTCATTTGCCGCCGAATGCTCGGGCCTTGAAATTCCCGGTTGGAACCTGTTGCACGTTCCTGCAAGTTGTCCGACCTAAGTCCGGGTTTTCTGCTTTCACCTCTTCCCCCTTATGAAGTTCCGCTCCGCGTTCCGCACCGTCCTGCTTGCCCTCCTGCTGCCCGCGCTGCTCGGCGCGGCCGATGCCGCTAAGTCGGCGCCGAAGGCGGCCCCCAAGGGCGGCGGAAAAAAGGCCGCGGCGCCCACGCTCAAGTTTCGCGTGCAGCAACTGCACGTTGACAACAACGAAGGCTGCGCCGTCGCCGACTTCAACCGTGACGGCAAACTCGACGTCAGCGCCGGCGAGTACTGGTACGCGGGGCCCGACTTCAAGGCCAAGCGGCAGTTGCGCAAACTTGAGCCCTTCGGCCGCGACTACATGACGAACTGCGGCGAGCACGCGTACGACGTCAACGGCGACGGATTTCCGGACATCGTGACCGGCGCGTTCATGGACACCAAGGTCTACTGGTACGAGAACCCCGGCGCCGCGACCATCAACACCGCGGTGATGTGGAAACAGCACGTGCTCGTCGACACGCAGCTCGCCCAGAACGAATGGACCGCCCTGCGCGACCTCGATGGCGACGGCAAGCCGGAGTACGTCGTCAACTCCTACGGCCCGGCCAATGCCGTCATGGCGTATCGCTTTGGCCGTGACGCCGCGGGCACCCACGTGCTGCTGCCGTGGATGATCCAGGCCGGCGCGCCGTTCGTGAACGGACACGGCATCGGCTTTGGCGACATCAATGGCGACGGGCTCGAGGACCTCTTGTATGGGAATGGCTGGTACGAACGGCCGAAGGAGGGCGCCAACACCAAGCCCTGGATCCGGCACGCCGACTGGACGTTTCCGCATGCGAGTACGCCGATGATCGTCACCGATCTCACGGGCGACGGCCGCAACGACTTCATCTGGGGCCACGGCCACAACTACGGCCTCTACTGGGAGGAGCGGAAGGACGACAACAAGGACGGCAGCACCAACTGGCGCCACCACCAGATCGACGACAAGGTCTCGCAGAACCACTGTCTCGTGTGGGAGGACATCGACCGCGACGGCAAACCGGACCTGATCACCGGCCGCCGGGTCCGCGCGCACAGCGGCAACGACCGGGCGACAACGAGCCCGGGTGCGTCTATTTCTACAAGTGGAACCCCACCGAGCGCCGCTTCTCCAAGCATCTGATTGCGGAAAACGGCCCCGGCATCGGCCTGCAGATCCGCGTCGCCGACTTCGACGGCAACGGCTGGCCGGACATCGCCGTCGCCGGCAAGAGCGGCACGCACATTCTCTGGAACGACGGCCGCTGATCTGCGGCCCGCAATTCTTATGCTTGAACTGTGGGAGCGGCTTCACGCCGCGACCAACTTCGTCCCGACGCCAACTCCTCCCCCGATTTCCCGTCTCCCATGCCGCATCGTCTCCTATTCGTCCTGCTGGCCCTGGTCTCGCTCCTTCTTCCCGCGATTCCGGTCAACGCCGCCCAGCCCGCGGCGCCGCTCGAACTTCGCGCCGGCGATCGCGTGGTGCTGCTCGGCGACACGCTGATCGAACGCGAACAGGCGAGCGGTTGGGTGGAGACCATGCTGACCACGCGGTTTCCCGACCGCGACATCACGTTCCGCAATCTCGGGTGGAGCGGCGACACGCCGGCCGGAGATGCGCGCTTCGGGCTGAGCCTGCTGCAGGCGGGACGTGAACCCTCGGACGAAGGCTGGCGCCAGCTCGTGAAGCAGATCGAGGAGGCAAAGCCGACCGTGGTCTTCCTCGGCTACGGCATGGCGAGTTCGTTCGACGGCGACTCCGGCCTCACGAAGTTCCGCTCCGACTATAACCGGCTTCTGGATACGATCCAGCAGACGTCGCCCGGCGTGCGTTTCGTGCTGCTCTCGCCGCTGCCGCACGGCCGGCTCGGTGGCGCGTGGCCCGACCCGACGGCCCACAACGCCCAACTCGCCACGTACGCGCGCGTCGTGGGTGAGATCGCGGCGCAGCGGCAGGCGACGTTCGTGTCGCTCTTCGATGCGCTCCAGGGCCGGACGGGCCCGGGCCTTACGAGCAATGGCATTCACCCGACCGACGCCGGCTACCGCGCGATCGCCGAGACGCTCGAGCAGCGGCTGTTTGGCGCACCGGGACCGTGGCGGAAGAGTCCGCAGACCGAAACCCTGCGGCAGGCGATCCAACGCAAGAACGAGTGGTTCTTCCACCGTTCCCGCCCCGCGAACATGGCGTACATTTTCGGCTTCCGGAAACGCGAGCAGGGCAAGAACGCGACCGAGGTGCTCCAGTTCGACGAGTTCATCGCGGCGGAGGAGAAGCGCATCGCCCGCCTGCGCGGCCTGCAGCCGGCGGACGTGCCGGAGATCCCGCGGCGGATCGGCAATTTGGTGACGAAACTCACGCCGCAGCCGCACCCGCAGTTCGTGGTGGGGGAGGGCGTCGAGGTCACGCTCTGGGCGGAGAATCCGATGTTGAACAAACCGATCCAGATGAACTTCGACCCGCAGGGCCGTCTCTGGGTCGTGGGTTCGGAGCTGTATCCGCAGATCGAGCCCGGCCAGGCGCCGACCGACAAGGTGATCGTGCTTGAGGACACGACGGGCTCGGGACGCGCCGACAAGGCGACCGTGTTCGCCGACGGCCTGCTCATTCCCACCGGCATCGAGGTCGGCGACGGCGGCGCGTACGTCGCGCAGAGCACCGAGCTGCTGCATTTCCGCGACACCAATGGTGACGGCAAGGCCGACGAGCGCCGCATCGTGATGAGCGGCTTCGGCACCGAGGACACCCACCACAACCTCCACACGCTCCGCTGGGGCCCGGACGGACGACTCTATCTGAACCAGTCGGTCTACACCCGCACCGACACCGAGACACCGCACGGCGTCGTGCGGCTCAAGGCCGGCGGTATCTTCCGGCTCGATCCGCGCGACCAGCGCATGGAGGTGTTGTACCGCGGCCTGGTCAACGGCTGGGGTCACCAGTGGGACGCGTTCGGTCAGTCGTTCCTCACCGATGGGGCGGGTTTCCAGGGTATCGTCTGGGGCGTGCCGGGCGCGACCTACCGTACGCTGGCGCCGGCGCGCCGCGAATTGGACAGCGTGAGTCCGGGGCGGTATCCGAAGTTCTCGAGCATCGAGATCGTGCGCAGCGCGCAGTTTCCCGCCGACTGGCAGGGCGACTTTATCACGCTCGATTTCCGGGCGCACCGGGTCGTGCGTTTTAAAATGAGCGACCAGGGCTCAGGCTTTGTGACCCGCGAGATGCCGGATGTCATGCGGACGACGACGGATTCGTTCCGCCCGATCGACGTCCGGCACGGACCCGACGGCGCGCTCTACATAGCGGATTGGAGCAATCCGATCATCCAGCACGGCGAGGTCGATTTCCGGGACACGCGACGCGACAAGGCGCACGGCCGGATCTGGCGCGTGACCGTCAAGGGTGGCGCCGCGCCGCGTGCGCGGACCGACCTCGCCAAGCTCGGCAATCCGGCTCTGCTCGATCTGCTGGTGCAGGGTGACGGCTATCAGCAGGAGCAGTCACGCCGCGTGCTCGTGGAACGTGGCACCGCCGTCGTGCGGGCGGATCTCGACGCGTGGGCGGGGCGGCAGACCACGGAAGCCGCCCGGCTGTCAGCGTATTGGATGTATCAGGCTTTCAATCACGCGGAGCCGGCGCGGTTGCGGGAACTGCTGGCCGCGAAGGACGCGCGCGTGCGGTCGGCGGCGATCCGGGCGCTGCCGGCGGACGGCGAGATCGGGCCGCTGGAACAACTTGTCGCCGACACGCACCCACGCGTTCGGCTCGAGGCGGTGCGGGCGCTGGGCACGCGGCGTTCGGCCCGGGCGGCAGAGCTCGCGCTCAGCGTGCTCGAACGGCCGATGGACAACTTCCTCGATTACGCGCTCTGGCTGACGATCAACGAACTCGCCGAGCCGTGGCTCGCGGCCGTCAAGAGCGGCGCGTGGCGGATCGCGGGACGCGAGAAGCAACTCGAGTTCGGGCTCAAGGCGGTCGAGCCGGCGCTGGCGAGCGAAGTTCTCGGTCAGCTCGTGGGCCGGCAGGGGGTGGCACGCGACGGCTCGGGTCCCTGGCTCGAAGTGATCGCCTCGGCGGGCGGACCGCCGGAACTCCGGCTCATCTTTGATTTGCTGCGCAACGGCGAGTTCACGCCCGCGGCCGCTCGCCGGGCGATCAGCGCTCTGGGCGAGGCCGGTCGGTTGCGAACGGTGAAGCCAACCGGCGATCTCGCGACGCTCGACGTCCTGCTGCGTTCACCGGACGCCGGGATCAAGACCTCCGCCATTCAACTGGCCGGCATCTGGAAATTGACGTCACTGGTCCCGCGCCTGGTCGAACTCGCGGGTGCGCCGGCGACGTCCCCCGCCGATCGCGCCGCGGCCTTTGCCGCCCTGCGGGATATGGGAGGGGCGCCGGTAATCGCCGCCCTGAAGCAATTGGGCGGAGAAGGATCGGCTCCCGCTGTGCGGCGCGAAGCGGCCGTGACGCTGGCCGGACTCGAATTGCCGACCGCGGTACCGCAGGTGTTGGCGGTGTTGCAGGC
>JBEIHL010000186.1:0-6376 GCA_040381375.1 Opitutaceae bacterium | reverse complement strand
TGCGTGAATCCGGAGGCCGGCGAATGCGACGCCGGCCCAGGGAATCAGCGGACGAAATTGCTGTGGCCGGGGTTGGCTCCCGCTTCGATGTACGCGATCAGATCGAGGATTTCCTCCCGGGTCAGCCGGTCGAGCAGGCCGGGTGGCATGGGGGAAATCGAGGACTCGTGATACGACGCGATGTCGTCTTTGCGCACGTCGACAAGCCTTTCCGGCGCGAGTGGGTCGGGCGCCAGGCGCAACACCGGCAGGCGAAAGTCAGTTGGCGCCACCGCGCCACTCAGCGTCGCTCCCTGCTTGGTGGTGATGATCACCGAGCGATAAGTTTCTGAAACAACCCGCGAAGGCTCCACGATCGATTCCAGAATCGCGCGTCGATTAAAACGGCTCGCGACATCCGTCAAATCCGGTCCCGCCGGCCGCCCGTCGTCTCCCAGTTGGTGACACACGACGCAGAGGGCAGCGGCGAACAGATGCCGGCCCCGTTGGAAGTCGCGGGCGCGCCCTGCTTCCTCCAGCGATCCTTCGAGATCCTTCACGGTCCATTCCCGCACGAACGGGCGCGATTCCGTCCGAGGCACGATCGGCGCCGCCGCTCCCCGGCGCGATGCCAGCATGGCCACGAACCGCGGGCGGTCTACGTCCGGCACCGACGCCAGTGCCTCCTGCTCGATCGTGCGCAGATAGTTCGGCAGTCCGGCGCCACCACGAAAAGTCGGAGCCTGGGCGAGGACGCGAAAATAGCGGACGCGATTTTCCTCCGACCACCCGGTCCGTACCCGACCGAGCAACTGGAGGTAATGCAACTTATCCTCCTGCGTCGTCGCCCCCGCGAGCAACGCTACGGCCTGCCCGGTGGCTCGCGGTGACTCCAACTGCAGCAACAGCCGGATCGTCTCACCGACGAGCTCCGGTGTTCCTTGGGCGACGAGTGGTTCCAGTCGATCGACGACTTGCTGTTCCAGGTCGCGTTCAATTCGGCCCAGCCGTTGCAGGGTGAGCCCGGCGGTGCGCACATAGATGCGTTGTTCTCCCGCCGGGAGGTTGCTCGGCGCGATGCGCGTGAGGCGGGCCAGCGTAGGGCGGAGAAACTCGTCCGGGCCGACGCGCGTGAGCGCCATCAGCGCGGGCAACGCCCGGGCCGTCACCAATTCCGTCAATGCCCGTTGCGCCCACGTGGCCGGCGGTTGGTGTTCGACCGCCACCCGCGCGGCGTGGGCGAGCCAGGCGTCGGCGTGATCGAGCCGGGGCCACGCCGTTTCGACCGCGCGTGGGTCCGTCCGACCGTGAAACGCCTCGAGCTCCCGCCGGAGGCCGCGCGCCGTATTCGCTTTCTCGTGACGCGCGCGCTCGTCCGCCGACGCTGGCGGTTCCGTGACGCGAGGACCGGTATATCGCACCCGATACAGCGCCGACCGGGTGTTGCGTCCGCCGCTGACGAAGTACATCGCGCCGTCCGGGCCGAAATCGAGTCCGGTCACATTGAGCGGGCGTCCGCGCAAGAAGGTTTCCGCCCGGCCGGTGTAGCCAGCGCCGGAGGGGGTGAGAAACACGGCCAGGATGCGTCCATAGGACCAGTCCAGCATGAAGAGGGCGCGCTGGTAGGCGGGCGGAAAACTGCTCCGCGTGCCGAACTTGATCGCCGTCGGCGAACCCTTGCCCGTCGCGAGAGTCACCGGCGGGTTGTCCGGCTGATCGGGGTAGTAGGGCGGCCATCGACCGGTGACGCGGCGCCAACCGAAGTCCGCGCCGCTGACCAGATGCCTCACGTGAGTGGGGCGATACCACGGCGTACCCATGTCGGTCTCCGCATCTGCGTCATAGGTGAAGGCTTCACCGTCCGCGTTGAAATCGAGGCCCACCGGATTCCGCAATCCGCTCGCCACGAGGCTGCCGGACGCGCCCTCGCGATCGACGCGGAGCAGATGGCCGTGCGGCAATGTGTCGCCGGGCAAGAGCCCCGGAACGAGCGGCGGCGTGAGGCGATGCACCCCGGGCAGGACCGGCACCGAGTCCCCGCTGATCAGGGCCAGTGATCCATCCGGTCCCAGCGCCAGACTGTTGCGGCCATGGCCTCCCGCGGCGGTCGCATGCAGCAGGGTGACCTGATCGAAGCGATCGTCGCCCGAGGTGTCGCGGAGTCGAAACAACCCGCGGGACACGTTAGCATTGGCATAGAGAGCGCCGAACGCTGGGAGCAACCCGCGGACCTCCTGCAACGCGTCATCGATCGTTTCGACCTGGACCGAACCGGGCGCGAGCGTGAACCGCAGCAGCCCGCGCTTTTCCCGGGCGATGATGGCCCGGCCCTTCGGATCGAAGCTGAGCGCGATCCACGAACCGTCCTCGGGGCGGGCGGTGCGCAGCCGTTCAATCTCGAAACCGGGCAGGAGCGTGATCGGTGGCGGCGGATCATCCGAGCCAGTGTTCAACGCGGCTTTCCATTGCTCATAATTATCGAGTGGCGTGATGGCGATGTCCGCCGCCAGCCCCGTTGCGGCGCCGAACGCCACGAGGAATCCGAAAAGCAGCGGTGGCAGGAATGCGCGGGGTGGCTGGAGGCGTGTCATTTCCGTCGGCCGCCACCCTGCCCGACTGCTGCATGTGCCCATGGTGAACTTTCGCGGTGGGGAGCCTTCGCGAAAAGGTTTTTATGGAATGAGATTCGGAAATGTCATCGCAACTTCAGCTCGAGATAAAACCCCAAGGTTGACCGTAATCGCGTTCCCGGAAACGGCCACCAGCCACTCAGGCGGGTTGCGGTGGCCGGGAAAGAAATCTTTCAGCGATCCCTCGAAGTAGCGGGAGCTTTCAGCTCTCTCACGTCTCAATGGGAGCAGGATGCTCCCGCCACGGTCCTGGTGTTCTCTGTCCGCGCGGCGGTGCAGATTCACTTCTGCACCGCGGTCATGAACTTGAGCGACTCGTACTGGCCGCCGAGCTTCTGCATGAAATCGCTCAGGCTGGAAAAGCCGCTTTCGCGCAGCGCCCGTTCGGCCCGGGCAATGGCGGCGGGGTCGCGGTGGTTGGGATCGCGGTCGAGGGCGGCTTTCACCTCGGATACCGCGCGCATCCCGGCCTCTACGTTCGCCGGAAGCCGGCCCAGTTTTCGTCCGCCTCCCTCATCGTAACTTTCCCGGATGGCGCCCAGCGTTTCCACCGCCTTGTTGGCCTGCACGAAGGCCTCATGGCGGAATCGTGCGTCCGCGACCTTCACCACGTACATCTGGCCGAGGGAGCCGGGATCGACGACGTCGACCCCGTTCACCCGGTCGTGAATTACCCGCGTGAGGTTGGAGGTCACCTGCACCTTCTCGAAACGGCGCGTCTGCGCATTCCACACGGTCCGCTGATCCGAGAAGGCCGCGCTCGCCTCGATGTGGGAGCGATCCGTGGCGAGTTGCTGGTGCTCCGACGCCCACTCCCGGGCGCGCACCGCATCGTCCGTGGGGCCACCCGTGAGTCCGGCGAACGTCCGGTAGGAATGATCCTCCCAGTGTCCGCGCGGAATCTCGATCCAGCGCTCGTTTCCCGTCTGAGGATCACGTCCCGCATAATAGCAGACGCGGTAGTCACGATCCGTGTTCAGGCTCATGCCGTCCTGACCGGGCGTGCGGAACTCGACCACGCGCACCATCCGATATTTCATGTCGGGCATGGAGTCCTTGATGTGTTGCACGACCTGCGCGTCGTGCTGACGGTAGATCGCCTCACGGGTGTTGGAAAACGCCTCCCGCGCATCGGCCGGTCCGGTTTTCAAAGCCCGCACCATCGACGGATCGCGCATGATGGACAGCACGTCGCCTTGGTTCGCATAGGTCCGGCCGTCCGGCGCGCGGGTCATCTTCGCCCGCACCTGGATCACCGCATCGGCAACGACCGGCCTCGCCGCGGGGCCGCCGGCCTGCGGTGACGGGCCCTTCGCGGCAGCAGCGGGCAACGGCGCCCCGCGCGCCGCAGTCGGCGGGTTGGCCCCCGCGCCGGCTTTGCCGGCCACCCACGCGCCGGCGGAGGTCTGACCATGAAGTTTCACTTCCGTGCTTAACCACGAGCCGAGCCGGTCGGAACCGACCTCGAGGAGCGTTTGTTTGAGCGAGTTCACCAGCGTCTCACCCGCCGCCAGGTTCTTGAAAAAATGGTAGCTGACGAAGATCGCCCACACCTTCGCTTTGCTCTGCACGCCCATCTTCTGGATGAAGTCCGGATCGACGACCTTCCCCTCCGCCACGCCCTCAATCATCATGAGATTGCCCCAGAGCCATTCCGCGGGAGTCCCGCCGTCCTGGTAACTGTTGATCGCGCTGACGAGCATTCCCTTCAACAGGCTCGCCCCGACGGCGCCATAGGGCCCCGTCACCGAGCCCACGGCCGCCTGAAAGGCCAGGTCGCCGCCCCATTGAGCCCAGTCGAGCGTCTCAACGATATAGCTGGCCCAGCGTTCCTCGTCCGCATAACCGCGGGCTCCTTCCGCGAGGGTGAGCTTGGCCGCGATTGACCAGATCCGGCTGCGCAGCGCCTTGAGTCCTTCGGCGCCGAGCGTTTGCTTCCGCCGGTCCAGCAGTTCGCGCAGCCGGGGCTGATACGCGGCCGGCACAAACTTGCGGATGATCGTCTCGCAGCGTTCCAGTTCGATCTGCCACTCACGTCCTCCCGGTCCGTCGGCCGACGTCTGGATGCCGATGGTGACGATGGCCGTGTAGCTCTCGTCTTTTGTCCCCGCATAACTGATACGAAAATCGCACGGGACCACGCGCCCGTCGCTAGGCAGCTCCTTGGCGAAATGCAGGCGCAGGATTCCGGCCGGCTGGTTGGACGGTCGAATTCCCGCCAGCTTCCACTCGAGCTGCCCGGCGGCGATCAGGCGTCCCGCGGCCGTGTGAGGCGACTCGAGGCAATCGACGGCCACGGCCCGCAGGGTTTCCGCCCGCTGGGTCAGATTCTCCATCCGGCCCGTTTTCGGATCCGGGGCGAACACCCGGAAGTCGACGTCCCTCGGCTCGCCCCGGCCATCGGCCGCAACCTTGAACGAACGCGTCTGCGGATCACGTCCCAGCGCATCCACGAACAGCCCTTCCTGCATCACGCGCACGAGGATGTCGCGCTCGACCGGTTCACGTCCCTTCTGCGTCGCGATGATCCGCAGCGTCGCCACCTCGGCGTTTAGGCCGTCGTGCCGCGGCTCCAAGCCTGCCTCCTTCAGCGTCACGAGTGCCCGCATCCCATCGACCGATTTGACCGTGGGAACCGCCACCGCGCGCGATTTCGAGTCGTAGGCTACGCTGAATTCCCATCGACCCGGACCCGGATTCTCGAGCCACACCTGCACGGGCGCCTGCTGGCCGGAGTTCAAGGTGAAGTCCACGACATCGGGTTTGGCGTCGAGCAACGCCGGCGGCGTGAGCTTCACGGTGACGCTTTTCGAACGCACCTCGGGCCCCCTCCTGGAATCTTGCCACGAGGGTGACCGATTCCGGCGGCTTGGCGGGGCCCCGCACCGCATTGGGATTGGAGGCCTGGATGAACACCTGCTTCCACTGGCCGTCGAAGCGCGACTCGCCCCAATCGACCCATTCGCGTCCCGGGCCCTCGGCGGAGAAGGTCACGGCGGCGGTGCGGCCGTCCAACTTCGCCGACTTCGCATCGACGGGCACGATGAGTCGCGCCTTGAGCGTGATCCCGTCCCGGCCGTCGGGCAGGAGCTCGCGTTTGGCCGCCGGTTCGGTCGCGATCTGCAGCATCATGCCGCCGGGCGCCACCGCCACCGTTCCCGACGCTCCCGCCCGGGCCAACGCGCCCGGCTCGAAGCTCATCGACTGGAGAAACGCCAGCACTTCCTCTTTCGCGCGCGGCACGAAGGGCGCGCACACGCTGCGGACGATCGCCTCGGCCTCGGCCTCATGGCCTGCGAATGCGCCGCTTGCCCGCACATCGGCCATCCGCACCGTCGCACCCCACCGAACAAACAGGTGCAGCCAGAGTCCGCCCTCGATCGGCCCGGCGAAGTTCATTTCCTCGCCGCACTCGGTGACGCCAATCGTATCCGCACCCTGGCGACGGATCTGGGCCGGACCGCGAATCCCGAGTGCCGGCAGCTCGAGCGGCATCGTCTCGGTCGAAACTGGGCCCTTGATCCGGCTGATCTCGCGCCCCGCCGCCGCCATCTGCACGGCATGCAGTTCCTTCCGACCGATCCATAGGCTGATCTCACCGAGCAGGTCGACGTCTCCGCCAATCTGCCGGGGAAAGTCATCGATCTTCAGCACCTGCGTGGGCGCCGACTGGCCGCGTTGGAATCGCTTCCAGAAGATCGCTGTTCCTCGATTGCTGCCGGTGATGGCGTTGGTGCCTCCGGACCAGTCGGGACGATCCTGGTGGC
>JBEIHL010000185.1:0-6386 GCA_040381375.1 Opitutaceae bacterium | reverse complement strand
CGCCATTCAGCAGGAGGTCGCGTTTCTCGTACTCGAAGCGGCGGTCGAGCATCCAGCCCAGCGTGACGCCGGCCGACAGGGTTCGGGAGAATTCCCAGCGCGCCCCGGCGCCCAGCGTGATCTCGCGGAAATCCACATCCTGATTGTCGAGTTGGGCGCGCCCCCGACGACGGCCAAAATCCTCCGCGACCCGAAACGTGCCCCCGCGCATGCCGGCGCCGGCGAAGAGCCGGAGCGTTTCGGAAGCCGCATATTCCACCCGCGGCTCGGGCAGGAAGGCCAGCAGCGTCCACTTGGGCGCAAATTGCCAGCGGGCTCCCACCCCGCCAATCACCGGCACGCTGCTGCGGGTGTCGACGAACAGCGCAAACGCCCACTGCAGCTCCCGGCTGGCCGCGTAAATCAACCGCAAGCCGAACGGCGCACTCAGGTCGTCGCTCCCAACATCCTCGAAGTCGCTGTAGACTCCCGGATCGATCTCCGCCCGCAGCGACCACTGCCGCGAAAAGGTGCGCGCGTAGCCGAGTTTCAACGCGATCGAAGACAAGCTGTCGGGCACGTCCGCAATGCTGCCCGAGAAATCGAACCTCCTCAAACCCAGGCCAACGATCGCCGCAGAGTCCGAACCCAAGGGCAAAGTCGTCGAACCCTCGAGCGCCGTGTGGGAATGTCGCATCGTCCCCAAGGGTCGCGAACCTTCCGCGATGTCCGCGGAGCCGCTGGACGAATAGCGCGCCTGCCAGTCGAAGGCTCCACCGGGACCACGCGGCGACGTGATGGTCTGCGCGGCGACGCGCTGACTGGCCCAGCCCGCCGCCAAGACCACGAAAAGTAGGGGAAGATTCAAAAGGGTTCGAATACGCATGTGCCAATCGATACGAGCGAGATCACCGGTCAGTTGCCCACGGCTGAAAAATACTTCGCTGCTTGAAACGAATCCTCACCGCCGCAGTGAGGATTCGCGGGGAACGTGGCGGGAGGCATCATGCTGCATCGGTCTGTTAGGGCACCTACTTCCGCGGCGGGAGGCGCTCCAGCAGGGACGCAATTTCAGGGTGCATGTACTCGCGGGCCAGGTCGAGGGCGGTGACGCCGGGCTTGGAGCGAATCGACGCATCCACGCCCCGCGCGAGCAGCAGTTTCACGATCTCCATCGACCCGGCCGCGGCGGCTTCGTGCAACGCGGTGCCGCCGAGTTCGCTGAGCAGATTGGGGTTCATCCCGCTGTCGAGCAGCAGCGTCGCGATCTCGAGCCGGTTCTTCGCCGCCGCATGGTGCAGCGGGGTCCATCCGATCCGGTCCCGCCGGGCCGGGTCGGCCTTGCGCCGCAAGAGCTCCCGCACGATCTCCGCGTCCCCTCGCTCCACCGCCAGGTGCAGCGGGGTGCGCGCCGCCGAATCCGGCGCCTGCACGTCCGCGCCCGCCTCCAGCAGCAATGGCACAATCTTCACTTGGCGGCGCAGAATCGCCTGATGCAAAGGAGACAACTTCGCGTCCGCCCGGCCCCGGGCCGACGCCGCGTCGCGCTGCAGATGTCGCTTCACGTCGTCGATATCGCCCCGCGCGATGGCATCGTCGATGGTGGCATGCACCGGCGCGGAAGCCGCCGCCTCCGCCGCGGTCACGCCACTCAATGCGCCGCCGGCCGCGGCCAGCCCGGCGCCCAAACGAAGACCGTACGTGAAATAGAGGGAGCGGAGGGTGCGCATGGGGAAAACGGGGTGAGCTTTCTCGGACGTTGCTCCGGAGGGAAGGCAGAAGTGAGGGCGTTGGGCGATCCCAGGCGGCTGACGTACCACCGAGCCATCCACAGAGGACAAGCTGCTCCACCCTTCAGGGCTTTCGTTTTCACCGGTGAATTGAAGGCCACCTGCCTCGTTCCGACTCAGAGAAAAAGCGCATCGATCTTCGCCGCCACCGAACCACGTTCGCTGAGCCGCACGGCCGCCAGCTTCACGGCCAGCGATGCTCCGGGATTCAGCACCCGGCGGCCCAGCGCGGCCATCGTCGCATCCACATTGCGGATATGCACCGCTCTCGCCACCTCCGGCAGCCGGGCGAGGGTCGAAGCCGTCAGCCAAGCATGCTGGCGCGCCCGCCGGATGCTGAAGTTGACCACCGCTTCGTCCACGTCGCTCCCGGCCCGGTCCAACCATCGCATCGCGGGCCAGATCCGCGCGAGTCGCGTCTGCACATCGTCCACCATGTCGGCCAGCACGCCGTTGATCGCCGCAAAGTCGCCCTCCAATCCGTCGATCGCATCGCCCGGTGCGACCTCGGCGGCCGCGACACCCAGGTCGAGATTGATGTGTGCATTCATGCCCAGGAGCAGGTGCTGAAGCACGAGCGGCCAGAAATCCCGCGAACAGCCAAACGCCACCGACCACACCGCGGCGGTGGGTTCGCCGCGTTCGCACGCGTGCCACGCGTCCAGATAGCGACGCGCAAACCCGATATCGAGACGCGTCATCCGGGGACCGTCGGCAAACTCTCCCCGATCGATTCGCGCCTTAACCTCCGCCGTCGTACGCCGGTAGAGCGCCGCGAAATATCCGTCCGCCGATCCGCGTTGCCGGCTCAGCGCGACAATGGCGTCGAGTTCCCGCAACACATCGTCGATCGAATCCAGCGTCATACCACAAGGGAACGCGAAGGCGGGCCCCGCAAACAATCCCATTTTCGCGACCCACATCTGGAACAGGCGGGACCAACCCTCCGGAGGCTGGGCGGACGCCTCCGTCTTGAGGGCCCTCGCGGGCCCGGACTAGCGAACCGTGACGCAGGGACGGGCTTCGGGCTCTTCCTTCGTACCCACCGGCTCGATCACTCGAATCTCCGGCTGGGACCGGCGAGCCGATTCCCGCGGCGCGGGATGGAAACCGGTTTCGTCCTCATACCCGTCCACGGCCGACACGACCGCGTACCACGTGACGGCTAAAGCCGTCACGCCCAGTCCTGTCAGGATGACAATCAAGGGGAACATGGGGTGCCTCTGTGCCCGTAGACTAAGCCCACCGCTTTTCGTTCCGAAAACCTCACGGGAATCGCAAAAAAAGCAGACTGCCTCTCTCAGCCGCAGTTTTCGGCCTGCGATCAACATCGTCGCCACCGTCGGCGCACTACGGTTTCGGGGCAGCCTTTTTCGGGGCGGCAGGCTTCTTTTCGTCCAGATTCTGCATGATCTCCACCTCGCTGACCGACGCCGAATTCACGCCCGCCGCCGGGACTTCGAGTTTCGCGAGCCACACCAGCGCATTCAGGATGAGGCGGCGCTGGTCGTCGTTCTGCCAGTTGAGATGAAAATGTCCGCCCGTGAACCCAAAGCCGCGGCCCCCGTCGGAACGCTCCACCGCCCACATCATCGTTTCGGGCCGGCCCTTGGCGGCCTGGATGTGCGGATACGGGCCCTTGGGATGGACGTACGGACCGTCGCGCACGGCGTCCGACGGCATCGCGACCAGGATGTCCTTCACCCCAGCTTTGCCTTCGCGAAAGCGCATGTTGAAATACCACTCGTCCTTCGTCTTGAACGGCTTCACGCCGCGGGTGATCGGGTGCACCGGCAGCGTCTGGTAATCGGCCTCCCAAATCGGGTTGCAGGAGAAGGAATTTTCGTAGTGCCCCCCGATCCATTCCTTCCATTCCGGTCCGCCCTTTTCCGGCACGACTTCCACGGCGTAGTGCGCAAGGCCGAGGCTCACGCCCTTCTTGACCTGGCTGCGCAGGAACTCGAGGCGTTCAGGCCGCACCGCGAGGTGGTTGGCGCCACCATCCGAATAGATGAAGATCGCATCTGCGTCGTCGAAAATCGAGTTGTCGTCCACCCGCTTGCCGTCGACCACCTTCGTGGGCCAGCCATTCGTGACCAGGACGGTCTTCAATCCGGGGAAACCCTGCAGGCGCTTCTGGAGCAACATCGAGCCGGCGCGAAACTCATGCATCAGCGGCGGGTGGCTCACCGGCCCCGCGATCATGACGAGCTTGCGGTCAGCGGCATGAACCAGCGCGGTCAACGAGGTGAGCGCAACGGTGGCGAGAAGGCGGAGTTTCATGGGGGGGGTGCCCGACAACTGGAGCCCAAGAAATCCCAAACGCGAACCAAAAGCCGCGCTCCGTCGTCTCGATACCCGACCCGCCGGCGGCTCTGCGCACTCGTCATCCATTGGATGACACGACGGTCCCGCCGAGCAGGCTCGCCTGACGCCGCGCGCCGGCGCAGGCTGACGGCACGCCCCTCACCCCATGCGTTACCTTCTCTGGCTGCTCGTCACGCTCTGCCCCGGGTTCGCCGCCGCGCCTCCTCTGCCCAAGGTGCTGTTCTTCGCCAACCCAATGTCCTCCGACAACGACGTGGTCCGGCGGCCTCAGCCGGAGGTGTTGTCTGTCGCCGAACGCCATTTCGAAGCCCTCAGCGCGGGGGTCTTCGACGTCACGATCACGCAGGACGGTCGCGCCCTTGGCAGCCGCGAGGCGTTGTCCCGATACCAGGCGATCGTTTTCTTCACCGCCATCAATCCGCCCGGCGTCGACGTCGATGCGCTGGTGGCCTGGGTCCGCGACGGCGGCGCGTTCATCGGGATCCATTCCACGGCCAACACCTATCAGAAACACCCCGGTTTCGGCGAACTGCTCGGCGCGCGCTACGACCGCCGGCCATGGCGCACGGCCGCTGCGCCGCAAACCCGGGTGCGGGTCACGGTCGACGACCGCACGCATCCCGCCACGTGTCACTTCGGCGCCCACCTCGAAATGGCCGACGACATCTACCAGTTCAAGGCCATCGACCACGGCGGGATCACCGTGCTGCTGAGCCTCGATCCCGCCAGCCTGGACCTGGAGCAGCCGAAGATGAATCGCGACGACCGGTTCCTGCCGGTCGCTTGGTCGAGGTCGTTCGGCCGGGGCCGCGTGTTCTACACCGCGCTCGGCGACTGGGAACCCACCTGGACGGATCCCCGATACCGCACGCACCTGATCGAAGGGATCCGCTGGGCCATGGCCCAACCTTCCGCGCCCTGAGGCCGGTCTTCCGCTTGAGTTGCGCCGCCCTCCGCGAATAACTCCGTCTCTTCCATGTTCACCCTCGGCATCGATTACGGCACCAATTCCGTGCGCGCCCTCGTGGTGCGTTGCGCCGACGGCGCGGAGCTCGGCTCCGCCGTCTTCAACTACCCCAGCGGTCATCAAGGCGTGCTCCTCGACGCCAAGGACCACAACCTCGCCCGCCAGCATCCGGGCGACTACCTGCTCGGGCTCGAAAACTCCGTGCGCGCCGCGATCGCGGCCGCCGGACGCAAGCGGGGCTTTTCCCCGGCTAAAATCGTCGGAATCGGCGTCGACACCACGGGCTCAAGTCCCATCCCGGTCGACGCCGCAAACCGCCCGCTCGCCCTCGATCCGAAATGGAAACGGAATCTCAACGCGCAATGCTGGCTCTGGAAGGATCACACCAGCATCGCCGAGGCCGCGCAGATCACCGCGCTCGCCGCCCGCCACCGGCCGCAGTACATCGCGAAGTGCGGCAACACGTATTCGTCAGAGTGGTTTTGGTCCAAGCTCTGGCACTGCCTCAACGTCGCGCCCGACGTGTTCAAGGCCGCCTATTCCTGGGTTGAATTGGCGGATTGGATACCGTCCGTCCTCGCCGGCGCCGACCTGCCCGCCAAGGTCGTCCGCGGGGTCTGCTGCGCCGGACATAAGGCGCTCTATGCCGACGATTGGGGCGGCCTGCCCGACAAGGAGTTCCTCGCGCTGCTCGACCCCAAACTCGCCGAACTCCGCGACCGGCTCTACGAACAGGCCTGCGACGCCACCGTTCCCGCCGGCCGGCTCTGCCCGGCGTGGGCCGCGAAACTCGGCCTGCCCGTCGGCATTCCCATCGCGATCGGCGAAATGGACGTCCACTACGGCGCAATCGGCTGCGGCGTCGCCGAGGGCGTACTCGTTAAAGTGATCGGTACGTCCACCTGCGACTGCGGTGTCGTGTCCGCCCGCAAGACCGTGCCCGACATCCCGGGCATCTGCGGCATCGTCAAGGGCGCCATCCTGCCCGGCTTCTACGGCATCGAGGCCGGCCAGTCCGCCGTCGGCGACATCTTCAAATGGTGGGTCGAGGTGGTCTGCGGCGGCGATGGCTCGCTTCATGCCCGGTTGACGCAGGCGGTCGCGAAACACCGTCCCGGCCAGTCAGGCCTGCTGGCGCTCGATTGGAACAACGGCAACCGCACCATCCTCGTCGACCCGCTGCTCACCGGCGCGCTAATCGGCCAGACGCTCTACACGACGCCGGCCGAAATGTACCGGGCCCTCATCGAAGCCACCGCTTTCGGCGCGCGCGCGATTCTCGAACGTATCAAGGATTACGGCGTGCCCGTGAAACGCATCGT
>JBEIHL010000184.1:0-6399 GCA_040381375.1 Opitutaceae bacterium | reverse complement strand
GATGGTCGCGTGCGCGATGGAGGCGAGCCGTCACCGCAGCGCCGCGGGTTTCGAGGGTTTCAGCACTTGCCGCCTGCCTACGCCCTTCCTGCACCACGGAAAGCAACGCGCGGTCCTGCGGCCGGAGCTGCGCCAGCGCGTGACGCAAGGCGTCGAGTTCCTCGGAATCGACCGCCCCGGGCGGCTCCGGAATGTTTTCGTGCTCCTCGCCAAACGGGAGAAAAATCCGGCGCAGCTTCTGCCGCCGCAACTGGTCGATGCAGGTGTTGCGCGCGAGCCGGAAGAGCCACGACTCGAACTGGGCGGGAGCCTGCAGGCGATCGATGGCACGGATCATCTTGATGAACACCTGCTGCGACAGATCTTCCACGTAATCGCTCCGACCGGTCATGGCGTAAACGAAGCCCGCCACCCGGTGCTGATAGCTGACCACAAGATCCCGCTGGGCAGCCTCGTCGCCCTTTTGAGCCCGGCGCACAAGGTCGGCCAGGGCAGTCGGTGAAGTGGATTCCATGCGGAGCGCATTCGTGTGAGCAGCAAGACGCAGGAAAGGCCAGAAAGATTCGGGGTTACGGCGCCCGTCCTTGCCTTCACCGCAACCTTCGCCTCCGCTTGGCGTCGAACGACGTTCACATGAAGCTCCCGGCGCACTCTCCCCAGATTCTCTCGATCGCTGTTCTCCTGACCGGCCTGCTGGCCGCCGCGGGTTGCGGCACCGGGGCCACTCCCCGCGACTTGATGATGGAAGAGGCGATCCGTCAGCCCGTGGAACGCCCCGTCGCCATGCGGGGCGAGAGCGCATTCCTCGAGGGCAAGGTCGCCGCCCTCGTCACCGTCACCCGAGGCTTCGATCGCGGCGACCGCAGCGGCCCGGGTGGGCGCGGCAAGAAACTCAATCCCGACGACAACATTTACGACGATCAACGCCGCAAGCGCCGCGACGACGTCGGAGCTTTTACCGAAGTTTATAACATCGGCGGCTACGGTGACTCCGAGGAAGACCAGAAAGAGGCCATGCAGGACTACATCCGTCAGGCCCGGGCCCGCCGCGCCGCGGGCAGTCCGATGCCGCCAGTCACACTCCGGGTCCTGTTCGAGAACAAGGGCACCGATCCGATCGAGCTCGAGGTCACCGAGGTCAACTCGGACCTCGGCAACTTCGCGGTGCGCCCGCCCAAGCTCACGATCGCTCCGGGCGAAAAGGCCGTGCTCGAACCGATGATTTCCCAACTGGGCGTCACCAGCGACGAAATCCCGCTCAAGCTCGCGGTCCGGACCGGCGGCAAACGGGAACAGCAGGTCGTCGTCGTGAAGAACGTTCTCGCCGCCTCGCTCCGCAAGGAGTTCGAGAGCGCGCAGAAGTAACGGCCAGCGCAGCCGCGCAAGGCGCCCTCCGCGCCGCGTCACTTCAGCATCCGCACCCGCCGGTCTTTCCGCGGGAACTGCAAGGTCACGATCGTGCCGATACTCTCCTTGCTCTCGAGGCCGATCTGACCGCCGTGTTCCCGCATGATGCGCTGCGCAATCATGAGGCCGAGCCCGTGCCCGCCGGACTTCGTCGTCTGGTACGGCTGAAAAAGACGCATCAGGTCCTCCTGTTTGATGCCACTGCCGGTGTCCGCGAACAACAGGTACACCGAGTCGTCGTCCGCCCGCGACTTGATCTTCAGTTTCCCGCCGGGCCGCATCGCCTCCATGGCGTTCTTCGTGAGGTTGAAGAAGACCTGCTTGATCTGGTTCCGGTCGGCGAGCACGAGCGGGATATCAAGCGTCTCCGCCTCGACCACGATGCCGCGGTCCGCCAACTCCCGGTGCTGGAAACGCAGCACTTCGGTGAGCAGGTCGTTCAAATCCGTCTCCGCGAGGTCCGGCGGACGCGGCCGGATCGCCTCGAGAAAGTTGCTGATGATGCCATCGAGCCGGGTCACTTCTTCGCGGCAGATCCGCACGGACTCAGCGAGGGAATCGACGTCCTTCTGCGACTTCAGCTTCTTGAGCTTCCGCTCCATCAACTGCAGGTGAATGGTCAGGGAGTTGAGCGGGTTGCCGAGTTCGTGCGCGACTCCGGCCGCCAGCAGCAGGATGGAGGACGTGCGTTCGTTCTCGATCCGTTCCTCAGTCGACTGCTTCTCCTTCGTCACATCGGAGAGAATCACCGCGAAGCGTCGCGCGGCCGTCGTCCCCGCCAGCCGAAACGGCACCATGTAAAGCCGAAGGAGCCGCGGCTCGGGATACGTAAGTTCAAACTCGCGCGCCACCACCGGCGCCACGCCGCCACCCGCTTCGTGATCAAGCACCGCGCCGAGCGAGTTGCGCAGTCCCGGGACGAGCCGCCACAAGGTCTGCCCGGCCAGATCGTCGCTCCCTAGGCCGATCAACCGCTGCGCCGCGGCGTTGGCGTAATCGATCGCGCCGTCGTCGCGGATCACCAGGATGCCCTCCTGCAGCGTGTTAAAAATCTCCTCGAACACCGCCCGCTCCCGCGCGAGCCGTTGCACCAAGTTGGCGAGGTTGATCGAGTCGAGAGTGTCGAGCCGCCCGAGCACGCGGTCGAGGGAGGAGTTCTTTTTTCCGGCCACGGTCGTGAGGAGTTAATCCAACAGGTTCATCTGCGCGGGATCCACGCGGACCGCGAGCAGCTTGCGCAGGAACGCCTCGCGATGTTCCTGGCAGCGCCCCAGGCGCAAAACCGCCTCCCGGTGCTCGTCGGTGCCGTAGCCCTTGTGACGCGCAAAACCGTAGCCCGGGTACTTCGCTTCGAATTCCACCAACATCCGGTCGCGCGTCACCTTGGCGATGATCGACGCCATCGCGATGCAGAGCGACCGCGCATCGCCGTGCACGAACGCGGCGTGCGGGTACGGGAAACCGCGCAGCGGCAGGCCGTCGACGATCACCCGGGCCGACACCGCTGGTTGAAAGCTGCGCCGCTCCTCGAAGCTCGAAAACAGATCCGGTTCCTCGCGCTGGCGCTCGAACGCTTCCGGCGGGTAAAGGGCCTCCAGCGCGCGGCGCATCGCGAGTTTGGTGGCGCCCAGGATGTTCAGCTCCTGGATCTCGTCCA
Source organism: Opitutaceae bacterium (assembly GCA_040381375.1). Classification (GTDB taxonomy): domain Bacteria; phylum Verrucomicrobiota; class Verrucomicrobiia; order Opitutales; family Opitutaceae; genus ER46. Next base: position 3,335 of record JBEIHL010000184.1, on the reverse strand, counting down.
CAGTCGCCAGCCCGTGATGGGCATGGATGCTGCCCGCGGCGGCGAGTTCCTCGAACTCGGCCCACAACTCCTCCCGCTGCTCGGCCGACAACGCCTTGGAATCGTTCACCCGGCCGCTCTTTGCCACCGCCCAGCGGCTCTCCAAAAAATCCCGCGACACGACCACCGCCGCCGCCACCACCGGCCCGTCAAACGCCCCGCGCCCCACCTCATCGACGCCGATCAGGTGGGTCACTCCCTGGATTTGCTTCAGGTCGAAGCCACGCAACTGGCGGTGCTTCATAGGTCGGGCTCCGATCAAGGCCAGCCCGGCAGTCGTGGCAAGCGCGGGCCTCGCCCCGGGGGCTGGCGTTTTTCCGCCCACCACGTTCCTTGTCGCATGGAGATGCTGGAAATCTGGGAACTCCTGAGCTACGTCGTCACCGTCGTCGGCCTGCCGTTCGCGCTCCTCGTCTTCATCCTCGAGCAGCGCAAGAACCGGCTGAACGAACAGGAGGAGATCTACCAGCGCCTGTCGGACGAATACCGCGAGTTCCTCAAGCTCGTCCTCGACAACGCCGACCTGCAGCTGCTCCGGCGCGACGGCGGGCGCAGGGATCTGACGCCCGAGCAGAATGAACGGCGCCTGGCCATCTTCGGCATCCTCGTCTCGCTCTTCGAACGCGCCTACCTGCTCGTCTACGAGGTCAGGATGGACAAGCAGACGCAGCGGCTCTGGAAATCCTGGGAGGACTACATCCGCGAATGGATCCGCCGGCCCGACTTCAGCGAGGCGCTGCCGGAGCTGTTGCAGGGCGAGGACGAGGATTTCACCCGCTACATCCAGTCCCTCGCCGCCGAGGAAAGGGAACGCCGGACCGGCGACCGGCCCGCGGCCTGACCCACCGCTCCGGACGAGCCAGGACGTGTCCTGCGCATCGCGCAAATGCCGTTTGACCACCCTCCCGTCCCGCGCGATTGGTGCACCGTGGTACTCCGCCGGTCGAGCCTGCACCGCCTCCTCCTCCCCCTGCTTCTGGCCACGCTGCTGCCGGGCCGCATCGACGCAGCCCCTCCCTCACCCTCCAGCCTGCGGGTGATCGACCTCGAGGAAGAACCCCACGCCGTGTTCAGCGGCGACGCGCGCGACATCGTGGTGCTCTTCTTTCTCGCGCCCGAGTGTCCGGTCTCGAACCGCAGCGTCCCGACAATGCGCGCCCTCGCCGCCGAATTCGCGGGCGCGCACGTTCGCTTCCTCGGTGTCTACCCCGAACCCGACGAACCGCTGGCAAACCTGCGCCGGCACGCCGCCGAATTCCGGCTCGATTTTCCGCTCCGCGTCGACCGGCCCCATGCCTTGGTCCGGCACACGGGCGTCACCCTCACTCCCGAGGCGGTGGTGGCGGACGGACAGGGCACCCTGCTGTACCGCGGCCGGATCGACGACCGGTTCGTCGACTTCGGCCGGGAGCGCCCCCGCGCGACACGCGAGGACTTGCGCGAGGTCTTGCTCGCGCTGCGTGCCGGTCGACGGCCCCCGTTCCGTGCGACCCAGGGCTTCGGCTGCACCCTCAACCAGCCCGTCCCTTCGCGCTGACCGACATGGGACGCTTGCCCGCCGCCATCGTCCTCGCCCTGGCAACGCTGCCGCTCCCGGGCGCGGAGCCGCCCCCCAACTGGGCCGGGCACATCGCGCCCCTCCTCCATCGCCACTGCGTCGAATGCCACCGGACCGGAGGCGCCGCACCGTTCTCGCTCCTGAGCTACGAGGACGCGGCAAAGCGGGCCGGCATGCTCGCGCAGACGGTCGCCGACGGCTACATGCCCCCGTGGAAACCCGTCGCGGGCTGGGGCGAGTTTCACGCGGCCCGCGGCCTCGACGCGGCGGAACGCCGGCTCTTCGCGCGCTGGGCCGAGACCGGCGCGCCGCCCGGCGACGTCGCCCGCGCACCCGCGCCACCCGAGGCGCCCACGCACGACTGGCAGCTCGGGCCGCCCGATCTGGTCCTGCGCATGCCGGAGACGTTTCGACTGCCGGCCGACGGCCCCGACGTCTACCGCGTGTTCGTCCTGCCCTGGTCAGCCCGCGACATTCCCGCGGAGGCGCGCCACGCCTCCGGACTGCCCGACGCCGTCGGCGTGCGCGCGGTCGAGATCCGTCCGGGCAACCGGCGGGCCGTGCATCACGCGCTCGGCTACGTCGACACCAGCGGCGAGGCGCGGCGCCGGGACGCCGCCGAACCCGGCACCGGGTACACGAGCTTCGGCACCCCCGGATTCAAGCCCGCCGGCAACCTCGGCAGCTACGTGCCCGGCTACCAGCCCCGCGCGCTGCCGGCAGGCATCAACGAGGTCGTGCCCGTTCACGGCGACGCCGTCATCCAGATCCATTACAGCCCGACCGGCCGGGAGGAAACGGATCAATCGGAGATCGGACTCTATTTCTCGCGGGAACCGGTCGTCCGCGCCGTCCTGGGCTGGACGCTCAGCGAGACCGCGATCGACATTCCCGCCGGGGAACCGGCGCACCCGTTGCAGCGCAGCCGCGTGCTCCCCGCCGACGCCCTCGTGTTCTCCGTCCTGCCGCACCTGCATTACCTCGGCCGCACGGTCCGGGCGACCGCGACGCGGCCCGACGGCTCCGAAGTCCGGCTCCTGCGGATCGACGACTGGGATTTCAACTGGCAGAACCGCTACGACTATCGCGCACCGCTGCGGCTGCCGGCCGGAACGCGGATCGACGTCACCTGGACGTTCGACAACTCGGCCGCCAATCCCCGTAACCCGCACTCGCCCCCGCGGCGCGTCGTCCACGGGCCCCACTCGACCGACGAGATGGCCGAGCTTCACCTGGGCCTCGTTCCCGTCGACCCGGCGGACTACCCACGCTTCGGCGAAACCCAACTCGGCCGCGAACGCCTCGGGGCTCCCGGCGAGACGGCCGCGGCGGCCGGGACCGCCGCCACCCCGCGCCGCGTGGTCGTCGAACCCCGGCCCGCGCGCACCGTGCCCGGGCTCGACCTCACGCTCGTCGCCCTGCCGTTCGAGCGCCTCGCCGGCGCCGCGGCCGGAAGCGAACTCTGGGTGGCGCGGCACGAAACCACCCAGGCGGATTACGCCGCCCTGATGGGTTCGAATCCGAGCCGCTTCACCGCTCCGGACCGACCCGTCGAGAACGTCTCGTGGCACGACGCCCGCGAATTCTGCCGCCGACTGACAGAGCGCGAACGCGCCGCCAGCCGCCTGCCGCCCGGCCTGGCCTATCGCCTCCCGACCGAGGTCGAGTGGGAGTTTGCCTGCCGCGCCGGCACGGCCGGCGACTACGCGGGCACCGGCGTGCTCGACGACATGGGCGG
>JBEIHL010000183.1:0-6425 GCA_040381375.1 Opitutaceae bacterium | reverse complement strand
TCGTCCGCCGGCACCGGCACCTGTTCGACGAACACGTGAGTCGCGTCGATCCCGAGCGCGACGCGCAGCCGGGTGGCGAAAAACTCATCGTCGGCCGACGTGCCGAGCGCCACGCGCCGGGCCGAGGGCACCGCGGCCGCGAGGGCGGCCTCGAGCCAGTTGCGGCGCGATGTGGCGGCGGCGACGAAGTCGGGCTGCAGCGCGGTCACGGCGTCACGGAGCCGGGTGACTTCGGCGGTGTCGGCTTCCGGCCCCTGCGCGAAGGGATCGAGGTGGGTCGCCAGCCACTCGACGCCCGGCGCCAGGAGCGGCGCGAGATCGACGTAGGCGCGGCGGATCAGCGCGACCAGCCTCGTATCCGGCCATTCGGTACGCAGCCGGCGCAGCACCGGGGCGAAGACCACGAGATCGCCGAGCGTGTCGACCTTGAGCACCAACGCGGCCCGCGGCTGGAGGGGTGGGGTCACGGCCGGGTGACGGGTTGTAGTTCGGCCTGCACCAGGCGGCCGGCGCGGCGGCGCGTATCGGGTGCGGCGAGGGGGAAGTCGTTGGCGGCCTCGAGGCCGAGGGTGCGCGCCGTGGCCGACGCGGGCAGCCGCAGGCGGAGCTGCGCCGGACCGCCGGGCGTGAGCGTGATCGAGGCGGGCGCCGCGGCGCCGGGCCAGGTGGCGCGAATCGTCGTCTCTTTGGTGTCACTCCAACCTGGATACTCGAACGTCAGCACGAGGTCGTGTTCCCGGCCGAACGGCGGCAACTGAACCGTGGCCGTGCGGGCGAACCAGCCGTCCTGGTCGATGCCGGTGGACGCCAGCCGCGAGGAGGTCGGCCTGCCGAATTCGAACGTGTACGTCGGGAGCGAGGCGAAGACTTCCATCCATTCGAGCTTCGCGCCCACCGGGCGGTCGTCCTTGTTCGGCAGCGGGGCGCCGGCGCTGAAACTCAGGCCGAGCCGGGCGAGGCCGTCCGCGGCGCCGACCGGCAGGAGCCAGTCGAAGGAGCCGATGGCGGCGGGCAGTTCCACCGGGCCGCCGGGCAGCTTGACCGTCATCGTGCCGCGGCCGAGCGGGGCGCCGGGCAGTTCCGGGACGAAGCCGCGGATGCGCACCCAGGCGTCGGGTCCGCCCCCGCCGAGCACGAATTCACTTTCCGGCGACAACCAGCCGTCCTCGAAGATGCCGGCGTATTCGAGCCCGACGGCGAACAGCAGATCGTCGGGGAAGCGGCTGAGCTTCGACGGTCGCGGCAGGGCGGCGACCTCGGCGGCGGAGAGCGCGGAGATGTCGCGGCCGTAGGCGACGAGTTTGCGCGAATCGAGCGGCACCTGGGTGTTGTACAGCGACTGGAGCCCAGAGCGCTGGAACGGGAACTGGACGGGCACTTCGCGGAAATCGATCGCGATGTACGCGGCGCCGTCGCGGAAGACTGGTTTGATCGGGCCGACGATGCGGTTGACGGCGCCGTTGCCGGGGAACGCGATCGGCACCGGGCTGGCGCCGAGTAACTGCGAGCCCGGCGACCAGGCGGTGTGCCCGCGGCCCATGAAGGTTTTCGACGCGAGGATGCGCACGTAGAACTCTTGGTCGGGCTGCTCCACGCGCAGGAGCAGGAAGCGGCCGAGGCCGGTGATGTCCTGCCGGTCCGTGTACGGGTCGGCTTCCTGCTGGTAGATCGCAATGAAATTGCGGTCGCCGAGGTAGTAGTGGTTGCCGCGGCCCGTGTGCATGAACACGAGGTGATTGCGGGCCTCCGTCGCGGGCAGCAGTTTGAAGTACGTCTGTGCCTGCGCGCCCGGCGGAATGCGCAGCTTGTTGAAGAGGCCGAGGGAGGCGTCGAGCGTGAGGTAGGCATCGGTCACGCCTTCCCGGCCGAAGCTCAGCGCCGGGGCGCGGAAGGAGGTGTCGAAGAGCTGGTGTGTCCGGATGGTGGATACGTCGCGCTGCTCGAGCATCGCGCGGGTGCGCATCAGATCTTCGAAGCGCGGGTGCAGCCCGACCAGCGTGTCGCCGAGGCGCTCGAATTCGATCGGCGCTATCTGTTGGTAGTAGTCGCGCGAGAGGAAGCGCAGGTCGGTGCCGCGCAGCTCGAAGGCCGCGACCTTGGCGGCGACGAGGTTGTTGATGTCGGTCAGCAGCCGGGTCTGCGGCGGGATCGCGGGCGCCTTCGTGCCGAGGATCGACGCGAGCTTGGCTTCGGTGATGCCGCCGGCCTTTTCGCCCTGGGAGACGCGCGTGTAGTAGAGGGCGGTCGGCGCACAGCAGGCCGCCGCGATGAGCACGCCCAGCGGCGCGGTGAGACGCGACCACGGGAGCTTGAGCAGCGCGGCGGCGAGGGCGGCGGCGAGCGCGGGCTGCATGAACATCGCGATCTTGTAGAGGCCGAAATCGTTGCCGGCCCGCATGAGCCGGACCGCCAGGAAGAACTGCACGAGCAGCAGCACGGCCATCGGTGCGGCGCGCAGCGAATCGCGGAAGGCGAAGGCCAGCGCGGTGAGCAGCGCGAGCAGGCCGGCAATGATCGTCAGCGACGTGTACGGCTCCGCGAAATTGATCGAGAGCGGCATCAGGCCAAAGAGATTGGCCAGGCCCGTCGGGATCATGAAGTACGGGAAGAGCGAAAGGGAGAGATCAACGCTGCGGAAGCCGGAGCCCATCTGCAGGATGATCGTGAACATGTACGACAGCGTGTTGTGCCGCAACAGCAGGATGACGCCGAAGATGCCGTACACGACGAGCGTGATGCGGTTGACCGGCACGCGGCGCTGGCGAATCGCGTCGACCACGACGGCGCCGACGGTGGCGAGGACGGTGAAGGCCGTGACTTCGGGATAGGTGACGGCGAGTCCGGCCCCGATGATGGCGAGGATGAGAATCGACGGCACGACGCGACGGCGCGGGCCGGGCAGCGGGGCCGTGAGCACCGCGGTGGCGGCGAGCATGAGGCCGAGTCCGCCGACCTGCGCGATCAACTGGTAGAGCGTGCCGAGCATGAACAGCGGGCTCGCCGCGAGCAGCGCGATCGCGATCAGTGCGCGCCGGCGCCAGCGGCCGCGGTGCAGCACGAGCGCCGCCGTGCTCGCGATCTGGATCAGGCCGAGCCCGATGATGACGGGCATGAAGATGCCAAGGGATTTTACGCCGGTGAGCGCGGATATCCACGAGAGGATGATCTCGCTGCCGAAGCGCATGAGGCCCGGCACGTGCATGAACCAGTAGTATTGCGCGATGTCCTTGCCGCCGAGTTCCTCCATCGTCGGCGCCCGCCAGAAGGCGAAGTCCTTGAACCGTTCCGCAGCGAGGCAGTAGTTGACGAAATCGTCGTTGACGTAGCTCAGCCAGCCGAAGCCGAAGCGCAGCAGCGGCCAGCCCGTCCAGAGCAACGAGAACAACACCACCGCGAGAAACGGCGCCAACGCGCGTACCGGCAACGATGGCCGGCGCCAGAAAAAAACGCCCGTGGCGGCGGCGCCGAGGCCGAGCGTGAGGGGCCAGGCGAAGTCGTGGATGGGCAGGCCCGCCTGGTTAAAAACCATGAGACCGAGTACCACGACCGCGAGGCCGGTGGCCGGGCCGAGCAGCCAGGCGCGCAGCACGCCACCGTGCCAACCGCACAGCGCCAGGGTCGCCCGGCCGACGAAGGCCACGAACAGAAAGAAGGCGAGGGAGAGCGCGAGGGCCGACATGAACCGTTCTGCCTACGATAGATCAGCGCCGGTGCGCAACTGCGGAGCGCAGGAAGGCCGCACATGCCTCGCGAGCTTGCGCGGCGAGGGCGTGGGGAAGGGGCGGGGATCCGCGCCAATCAACGCCTGAGCGAAGGCGGCGGCCGTTGCGTCGGGCGCGACGGCGGGTACGCCGAGTTCGTGCGCCGCGCCGCGCAGTTTTTCGTTGGTCGCGATCACCACGATGCGCGACCCGGCCCAGGCCCCGGCAATGGCGGCGTGGTAGCGGGCGGTCACCAGCCAGGCGCCGGATGGCCACGCGGCCAGCACGGCGGGCAGCGGGGTGCCCGGGACGTCGGGAGCGACGAGCCGCCAGCGCACCTTTTCCTCCGCGGGTAGCGCGGCGTGGAGGGCGCGTTCCGCTCCCGGCAGCTCGCGCGACTCCTGCGCGAGCCAGACGCGGTCGGTGGCGGGCAGGGCGCGGAGGGTGGCGAGGCAGGCGTCCTGACCGGGCCAGGCGCCGAAGTCGAAATTCAAAACGGTCGTGAGCCGGCCGTCCGCGGCGGCCGGCGGCCGGCGGCCCTCGAAGAAGACATGCGCGAGATCCGCCGCCGCCGCGACGGGAGGCGGCGAGGGCAGGGAGAGCAGGCGTTCGGCGGACGCCGTGTCCCGAGTCCAAATACCGGCGGACGAGGCGCAGAGTCGCCGCACGTCGGGGACGACGAGCTCGGCCGCGTCCTGGACGCCGACACCGAGGAAGAAGCGCGGCTTGCCGGCGCGGGCGCAGAGGTCGGCCTCTGCGACGAGGTGATCGACGAACCAGCGGGAGTGGGCGCTTTGAAACGGCGAGCCGCCCAAACCAAGCCATACGTCACTGGCCTCAATGCACTGCCGCCGGAGGTCCGGTTCGTAACCGAGCCACGTGATCTCCGGGAACCGCCCCCGGAGCGGCTCGAGCGGAAACGGCACGCAACTCGTGAACGTGACCCCGGGTGCCAGCGTCCGCATCGCCGCCAGAAAACCGGCCAGCATGAAGTCGTCGCCGAGATTGCCGGCGCCGTAGAAATGATGCCCGAGGTGAATCCGCACCGCTGGGAGGGTGGCGGGAAGCCGGTCAGTAGGCGAGCGTGGCCTTGACGTGGGCGCGGCGATGGCGGTCGGTGGCGTAGGGCAGTTTCGACAAGTGCCAGCCGTAGTCGGCCGTGAGCGAGAAATTCGTGGCGAAACTTGTCCGCAGACCGACGCCCGTGCTGCGCAGCGTGGAGCGCGGAGTATCGACGGGGTAGCGTTCGTGCAGGCCGGTGTCGCCCATATCGTAGAACGCCAGCAAACGGGTTTCGAGCGGACCGCCCCATTTGGAAAGCCGGGGCAGCGAAAGGGGAAGTGGGGGGGCGAGCAGCTCGTTGGACCACACGACGCCGCGATCACCGGCGAACGTGTTTTCGTTGAAGCCGCGGACGGTGGACGCGCCGCCGATGGCGATCTGTTCGCTCGAGAGGAGATTGGAATCGGATACCTGGACGACGACGCGCGACATGAAGTCCCAGCCCGGGGCGAGCGTGAGCAGCCGTTGAATCGAGAGACTGCCGTAGGCGTAGCGGGCTTTGGCGCCGATGCGGGCGCTGTCGCCGCGGCCGTAGCGACCGGCGTCGAAGGCGGAGTCGGAGTTGCGCGAGTTGATCCCGCCCGGGCTGAAGGTGAAATTCGCGCCGAAGCCCCAGGCGCCCCGTTTGTCGCGCCGGACCGTGGAGGCGCCGAGCGTCATTTGGAACACGTCCGTCTTTGTCCCGAGGATCTGCAGGCTGTTGCCGCTGGGATCCCACGTGAGGTTGTTGTTGCTCTGCTTGAAGCTGAAACCGGCCACGACGTCGGCGGTGTAGGTCCCGATGCGCACGGGCATCGAGTAACGCAGGTCGGCGTTCACCGTTTCGCCTTCGTTGAGGAACAGACCCTCGTAGAGTTCCGGATCAGAGCTGAAGTAGGACGAGCTGAACTGCAGGTGATGGCGCCACGGGAGGGGCACGCGGTAGTCGAGCGCGTGGCCCTGGAAGTACTGGGGCTTGTTCGTGGTGATGTACTGGTAGGACGCCTGGTGATCGCGGCCCCAGAGATTGGCGTAGCTGATGGCGGCGGTGTAGCGGCTCTTGCCGATGACCTCGGAGCCGCCGTTGTCGTAGGAAGCCGCCAGACGGAGCGGGATGCGTTCCTGCACGCCGATGATCAAATTGGCCTCGGTGCTGTTGGGAATCGGGTCGATGTGGGCGCGGATCCGGCGGAACGGGTTGTTGTTGGCCCAAGCGACGGCGCGGTCGATTTCCGAGAACCGGACGATCTCACCCTGGCTCACCTTCAGCATATCGCGCAGGAGAGTCTCGCTGAACCAGCGGTTGCCCTGGAACTTGATCTCGCGGAATTTTCCGACGAGTAGCGCGACGCGGAGGGTGCCGTCGGCGATGTTTTGGGGCGGGATGACCGCCGTCGCGAGTGGCAGATCCTGGGACTTGGCCACGCTCTCGACGACGCGGGAAATGGCCACCAGCAAGCGGTCGTCGAGGACCTTGTTCTCACCTTCCGCCAAGCGCCGGAGGAACGGGTCGCGCTTGAGAAACGAAAGGGCGGGGGACAAGACCACAAAGCCGCCGTTCGGGACCGGCTTGAGTGCATCGGCGCCTTCGACGCCCTCCGTGATGAGGATCTGCCGCAGGTGGATCGGAGTGGAGGTCGCGATGGGCGCCGGCGGAGGGGGCGCGGGCTGATTGAGCAGGAT
>JBEIHL010000182.1:0-6439 GCA_040381375.1 Opitutaceae bacterium | reverse complement strand
TCCCACTGGGCCTCGTCGAAATACTGATCCGAGGTCGGCTCCTGCGGGAACAGCGGGTGCGTGCGCTGGTACTGCACGACGTCCGCCGCCTCGTCCCCCCCCGCGCCGGGCGCCCCGGCGCCCCCCGCCCCCCCCCCACCACCGCCCCGCCCCCCCCCCCCCCCCTCCCAGCGGAATCAACCCACGATCAGACTCTCGCCCGTCATCTCCGCCGGCTTCGGCAGCCCCATCAGCGCGAGGACGGTCGGGGCGATGTCGGCCAGGCGTCCGCCCGCGCGCAGTTTGGTTTTCCCCGCGGCGAATCCTTCCCCCACCACGAAAACCTCGACGAGGTTCAACGTGTGCGCGGTGTGCGGGCCGTTGACGGTCGGATCCCACATCTGCTCCGCGTTGCCGTGGTCGGCGCAGACGAGCGCGCGGCCGCCGATGCTTTCGAGCGCCGCGAGCAGTTCCGCGACTCCCCGGTCGGTCGCCTCGACGGCCTGGACCGTTGCGGGCAGCGAACCGGTGTGGCCCACCATGTCGGGATTGGCGAAGTTGACCACGATCAGCCCGTACTTGCCGGAGAGAATCGCTTCCTTGGATACACGCGTCACCTCGGCGGCCGACATCTCCGGCTGCAGGTCGTAGGTCGGAACCTTGGGGCTCGGCGGACACGCCCGCTCCTCACCCGGGAACGGATCCTTGCGGTAGTTGTTGAAGAAAAACGTCACGTGCGGGTTCTTCTCCGTCTCCGCGCAACGGAACTGCCCCAGGCCCGCGTCGCTCACGACTTTGCCGAGGATGTTCTTCAGCGCCTCCGGCTTCGGCGAGATCACGTTCACCGGCAGGCCGCTCTCGTACTCCGTCATGGTCGCGTAATAGAGGTCGAGCTTCGCGCCGCGCTCGAACTCCTTGAAGCCGTCGATCACAAAGGCCCGCGTGATTTCGCGCGGCCGGTCGCCCCGGTAATTATAGAAAAGGACCGCATCGCCGTCGCGGATCGTCGCGAGCGGCTTGCCGTCGGCCCCAACGATCCAGGTCGGCGGGACGAACTCGTCGCCCTTCTGGGAAGAGTTGAGCGGCTGGTCGTAATACGCCTGCACCGCGGCGGCCGCCGTCAGGGCCGTGGCGTCCGCGTGTTTTCCGGTGAGCATGAAATACGCCTTGCTCACGCGCTCCCAGCGGTGGTCGCGATCCATCGCCCAGAAGCGCCCGCACACGGAAGCGATCCGGCCCACGCCGATGGCGCGGCACTGCTCGTCCACCTGCTGCACGTAGCCGAGTCCACTTTGCGGCGGCGTGTCGCGGCCGTCGGTGAACGCATGAATGAACACCTGATCGGCGCCGAGCCCGTCCTCCTTCGCCTGCCGCAGGATCCCGTAGAGGTGCTCGAGCATGCCGTGAACGCCGGCATCGCTGACGATGCCCATCAGGTGGAGCCGCGCGCCGGGCCGCGCCTTCACCCGCGCGATGGCCGCCCGCCAGACCGGGTTGGACGCGAGGCGCTTTTCGGAAAACAGCTTGTTCAGACGGACCAGCTCCTGATCCACGATCCGGCCCGCGCCGATGTTCTCGTGTCCGACTTCGCTGTTGCCCATCACGCCGTCGGGCAACCCGACATCCAGTCCCGAAGCCCGCACTAGTGTGCGCGGGTACGAGGCATGCAGCCGGTCGTCGCACGGTTTCCGGGCCTGCGCGACCGCGTTGGTCGCATCCTGGGACGGATTAGGGTTCTTGCCCCAGCCATCGCGGATAATGAGGAGGACGGGCTTGTGCGGAGTGCTCATGAAGAAAATGACCGCAACGTTTGTCCGCTCCACCGGCGCGGCGAAAGGCTAAACTTCGGTCACAATCGCCATGCGTAACGATCGCCGCAAACCGGGCTCAAAAAAATCTTCGCCGTGTCGAATCTGGCCATAAGTCTGCTGACCGTTGCACGAACGATGTCCCTCATCATTCGAGACCAGCTGGTGACCCCGCCGAAGTGGTTCTCCTCGTTTCAGGACCTGACGCTCTACTGCCACTGCTTCCTGCACGCCGAGATCGTGATCGGGTCGGAGGATCCCGACCCGTACTGGAAGTGGATTCGTGCCCGCGGCGGGATGGACTTCGTGGAGGATTTCGTGCGGCCGGGCACCGAGGACGGCGTGCGGCTCGACGTGGAGCCCAACTTCCCGCGCCCGGTGATCACCGATCGGATCGCGCCGGAGAACGTGCACCGCCTCATCGCCCATATCCAGCACTGCGGCCGGCTGGCGTGAACCCGGGCCGCCGGCGAATCTTCGCTCCGCGTTGACAGCTGCCAGCAACGCCAACCACGTTGGCGCGATGCCGAAACGCGCCATTCTCCTCGTCAATCTGGGCTCGCCCGATTCCACCGCCGTACCTGACGTCAAGCGCTACCTGCGCGAATTTCTCGGGGACGAACGCGTGATCGACAGACCGGGCCCGCCCGTTCGCAGCCTGCTGGTCAATGGCATCATCGTTCCGTTCCGGGCCAAGAAGTCCGCCCACGCCTACGAACAGGTGTGGACGAAGGACGGTTCGCCGCTGCTGGTGATCTCGCGCAGCGTGCGCCAGAAACTGGCCGAAAAGGTCGGCGCCGGTCTGCCCGTGTACCTCGGCATGCGCTACGGCAAGCCGTCGATCGCCTCGGTGGTCGGCCAGATCGCGGCGGACGGCATCGAGGAACTGCTCCTGTTTCCCCAGTACCCGCACTACGCGATGTCCTCCTGGGAAACCGTCGTCGTGCGCGTGATGGAGGAAGTCGCCCGCCAGGCGCCAAAGCTGCGCGTCGCAACCGTCCAGCCGTTCTACGCCGATGCGGACTACATCGAGACGCTGCACACCGTGGCGGCCCCTTACCTCGCCCAGCCTCACGATTACGTGCTCTTCTCCTACCACGGTTTGCCGGAGCGGCACATGCGCAAGGGAGACCCGTCCAAGGCCCACTGCCTGACGGTGCCCGACTGCTGCACGACGTGTTCCCCGGCGCACGCCACCTGCTACCGGTCGCAGTGCTACGCGACCACCCGCGCTTTCACCGCCCGGGCCGGCATCGCGCCGGACAAACACTCGGTGTCGTTCCAATCCCGCCTCGCCGGCGAGCCGTGGCTCTCGCCCTACACCGACAAAGAATTCGAACGGCTGCCCGCGACCGGGGTGAAGAAACTGCTCGTGATGTCACCCGCGTTTACCGCGGACTGCCTCGAGACGCTCGAGGAGCTGCAACAGGAGGGCCGCGACGATTTCATCGCGGCGGGAGGCGAATCGTTCCAGCAGATCCCCTGCCCGAACGACCATCCGGCCTTCATCGAATTCCTCGCCCAGCGCGTGCAGCGCTGGCTCACGGACGGTCGCGTGTGAGCGAACCCGCGGCCAATCTGTCTCCGCCTCCCGGAATCGCCGACGAGGGCGCCCGTTTCGCTCCGGCGTCGGCCGTCCTGGTGCTCGACGCGAGGGGGCGCGTGACCGGCGTAAACTTTGCCGCCCGCCGCGTCTGGACCGACCTCGCCCAGCCGCTGGTCGGCGAGCCGTTCGCCGCGCTTTTCGAATTCGAAGTCGTCTCACGCGAACCCGATTTCCTCCAGGCCCAGTGGGAGGCCTTGCTCGCCAACGCGCGGCGGGACGACGTGGTGCTGCAGGTCGGCACGCGGGGCGGCGTCCCCCGTGAGGTGAACGTCCGCATCGACCCCGAGGGCGGAGCCGCAGGGGGCTATCTCGCAACGGTGCAACCTGCCCTCCCGGCCGCGAGTCCGACGCCCTCCACCGCAGTCGGCGGCGACGCCTACGCCCTGCTGGCCGGGCACGCGGGCTTTGGGTGCTTCGACCTGGACGTTCTCACCGGGCAGGTGTGGTTTTCGCCCGCTTGGCAGCGGCTGCTCGGCTTCGCGGCGGCGGAGGTTCCGGCTACCCTGGAGGCCTGGCACGAACTGATTCACCCGGACGACTCGGCGGCCGCACCGGACCGGACGGGTCGCAAACTTCCGCCCGGCGTTCACCCGTTCCAGGCCGAGTTCCGCCTGCGCCACCAATCCGGTCAGTGGGCCTGGGTGCAGTGCGCCGGCGTGCATGTCATCGGCGCGGGCGGTGACCTCGAACGCGTGGTCGGCATCCATTTCGAAATTTCCGAACGCAAGGAGCTCGAGGACGCCCTCGTCGCCAACGACGCCCGCCTGCAGGATCTCACTGACACCGGACCGCTCGCGGCGTTCGAGATCGATTTCGTGCAAGGCACGACTTGGTTCGCCCCCGCCTTCGAACGCCTGCTCGGCTACGCGGCCGGCGAGCTGCCGCCCGTCCCGGAGGGCTTCGGCCTCGTGCTGCCCGAGGAGGACCTCGCGGGCGGCCTGGCCGCTTGGTGGTACGGCCGCTCGCCCGGCCTCACGACGTTTGCGGAACCGGTGCTCCTCCGCACCAAGGAAGGCGGAGCGCTCACCGTCATGCTCGGCGCCCATCGCACGCTCAACCGCCGGCGCGACCTGCAGCGGGTCATCGGGTTCGTCTGCCCGCTGCCCGCGAACACGGTGAATCTTAACGCGCTGCCGTCGCTTCTCGCCGAGACGGGGTTCCACGCCCTGGCCGAGGCAGTGCTGATCACCGACTCCCGCCGGCGTATCCTGTTTGCCAACACCACCGCCGGCCGCCTGCTGCGCACCGACGCCGCCGTCCTCCGCGGCCGGCCCGTCCGCGACGTGCTGCACTTCGTCAACCGCCGGACGCTGCGACCGGCCGAAGATCCGGTCGACGCCGCGTTGTCCGGATTGACGGCGCCGCCCCTGTACGGCGACGACGCCCTCGCTCCCGCGGCCGAAGGCGAACCGCCGACTCCGGTGGTCTGGACCGCCCGCGCCGCCCATGGGCCCGACGGCGTGCCGCAGGGCATCGCGATCGTCTTCCGCAATCCGGAGGAGATGAACCTCACGCCGGAGGAGCTCGTCCGCGCCAATCGTTTCGAGACCCTCGGCCTGCTCGCCGGCGAGATCGCGCACGACATCAACAATCTCCTGACGACCGTCCTCGGCGCGATCTCGCTCGGCCAGGACGCGCGCGACTACACCGGCATCAAAGATGCCGAACAGGCGTGCCTCACCGCCAAGGCGCTGACCCGGCAGCTGCTCGCGTTTGCGAAGGGCTCGGGCGGCAGTCAGAGCGTGTGCCCCACCCGCCCGATCCTCGAGGACGCGATCCGGATGGCCGGCGCCGGTTCCAGCACGGAAGTGAAATTGTACGTCGCCGAGGACACCCATCCCGTCATCGTCGACCGTACCCAGTTGCTGCAGGTTTTCCAGAACCTGATCCTCAATGCCCTGCAGGCGATGCCGCCGCCGCCGCACCGGCCGCAAGTGCAGATCCGGGCCGCGAACACGACGCTCGTGGAGAACCAGGTGCCGGCGCTGGCCGCGGGCGGCTACGTTGAGATCGAGGTGCGCGACAACGGCAGCGGCATCAAGCCGGAGCACCGGGAGAAAATTTTCGATCCGTTCTTCACCACCAAGAAGCACGGCACCGGGCTCGGGCTCGCGACCGTCCTTTCGGTCGTCCGCAAGCACGGCGGCCAGATCGGCCTCGACACCCAGGAGGGCGTCGGCACCGCCTTCACCGTTTACCTGCCCAGGGCGGATCGACCGGCCGAGGTGCAGGCCCGGCGGGCGGCCTCGCTTCGCTTCGGCACCGGCCGGATCCTCGTCATGGACGACGACCCGAACATCTCGGCCCTCACCGGCAAGATGCTCGCGAGCCTCGATTACAAATACGATTTGGCGAAGGACGGCGACGAGGCCCTCGCGCTCTACCGGCGCTACCTGAACATCGGCCGTCCCTACGATGCGGTGATCCTCGATCTCACGATCATCGGCGGAATGGGAGGCGAGGCGTGCTTCGCGGAGCTGAGACAGCTCGATCCGGACGTGCGCGCGATCGTGGCCAGCGGCTACGACAACGACGAAATCGCGAAGAAGTATGTCGAGCAGGGCTTCTGCGGCTACCTCACGAAACCTTATCGCCTGGCCGACCTCGGCAAGGTGCTGAAGGCCGTGCTCGGCTGATGCTGTAGTCTGCAAGCCAGCCAACCACTGATACCAGCGACCTTGATGTTTTTGAGTTTAACCACGGATCACACGGATTACACGGATTCAGACTTCATCCGTGCTATCCGTGTGATCCGTGGTCCAAACCAACGCGTTCGGCGGGGGGAATGGGTCAAACTTCACGGGCGATTGGTATGACGTCCACTGAAGCGCACAGATGAAGGCATGAAAACGAGCACGATGCTCTGAATCAGTGTCCATCAGTGAGAATCAGTGGTTCAAAAGGCGCTATCTCGGTCGGTTTCATTCGCGCCAAGTGAACGCGTGGCACAGCGCCACGGCCGCGGCATCGGCCTCGTCGGGCGCCAGCACGCGCCCGGGGCCAAGCAGCGCCATCACCGTGCGGGCCATCTGTTCCTTGCTCGCCC
>JBEIHL010000181.1:0-6453 GCA_040381375.1 Opitutaceae bacterium | reverse complement strand
CGGAGATCCGCCAGATCACCACGATTCCCTTTTCCGAAGGCACGCTCACGGCGCTCACGCCCCTCAGTGCCACCGTCACCGAAGTGCGCCGCGAGTCGAAACAACTTCGCGTGCGGGCCAAGATTCAGGATCTCTACAATGTGACTGCCGGCGGCGAACTCACGCGCGGTACCTGGAAATTCGACGGCCGCGCGGCGTACTCCGAAGGCCGGGAAGACCGGCCCGAGCATACGACGATCTTCCGCAAGGCCGCGCGCGGCACGAGCTGGTCCTATTCCTTCGCCAGTGGGGTCTACGATCCCGTGGTGACGCAGCTCGGTGGCACGCCCATCAGCGACCCCGCATCCTTCACGGAGTTCAACCGCCTCCGGGCTTCGCCCGCCACGGGATCCGAAAAGGAAGTGAACCTCGGCGCCAACGCGCGAAATAGCTTCACCCTCGCGGGCGCGAGGCCGGCCTACGTCAAGTTTGGGGCCCAGTTCCGGGCGAAGGAAAAGGAACAGGAAGTCGAGCAGGTAAACTACGCCGCGCTCCCCGGCTACTCGTTTGCCGCGCTCGCGGAGACGCAGCGCGCTTCCGATTACGGCTTTCTCACCGGACCGCGCCTCAGCGCCGCGACGTTTACGCGCGTGTTCATCGACAACAAGGGTGCTTTCACCGGCACACGCGACGTGGTCACGAGCCTGCAGTCCGACTGGGTCACCACCGAGGACGTTTCGGCGCTCTACGCGATGGCTGGAGTCACGTTGGGCAAGCTCAACTTTGCTGCCGGCGCACGCTACGAGCGCACGCGTTTCGAGACCAAGGGGAACAGTGTCAAGACCGCTGGCGCCAGCCTCACCGCCACGCCGGCGGCGCGCGGCCGCGACTACGATCACTTTCTGCCAGGCGCGTACGTCACGGCGAATCTCTCGCGCCAGACGGTCGTGCGCGCGGCGTGGACCAACACGCTCTCCCGGCCGCAGTACGCGCAAGCCGCGCTGTCCCGCAATGTGAACGACGACAGCCGCCTCGTCTCGTCGAGCAACCCGGACCTGAAGCCGCTCACGGCGATGAACTGGGACGCATCCATCGAACACTACTTCGCCTCGCTCGGATCGGTCTCGGCGGCTGTGTTCCACAAGGAGATTCGGAACTTCACGTATCAGCGCACGCTGCCCGGCGCCGATGCCGCGACCGGCTACGACCTCAGCACGTTTGTGAACGGCAACAAGGGTCACGTCACCGGCCTGGAACTCGCGTACCAACAGCAGTTCAGATTCCTGCCCGCCCCGCTGGACGGCTTCGGCGTCTTCGCGAACTATACCGTGACCACCTCCTCCGCCACATTCCCGTCGCGTCCCGGCGAAAAGCTGCCGTTCATCGGCCAGTCCCGTCGCATCGGCAACCTGGCGCTCACCTGGGAGAAAAACGGGCTGTTCGTCCGCGCAGCGCTCAACTTCCGCACTCCGCGCTTGCGCGAGGATGAGCCGCTCGGCGCTTCGGCCGCGGACGACCGGTACGTCGATGACTTCGCGCAGCTCGACTTTACCGCCAGCTACAAGCTGGGCCGCAACTGGGAGGTGTTCGGCGAAGTGCTCAACGCGACCAACGCACCCTTCCGCGTGCACTTCGCTCGGGAAGCGGTGCGCTTCGTGCAATTCGAAGAATACGGGGTGTCGGCGAACTTCGGCGTCCGCTGGAAGCTCTGATGTTTTTCACCCTTGGGGCGCGCGTGCGGTCAGGCGACTGCACGCGCCGGGTGTTGCTCCTCTCTCATTGATGTGCGCAGGCACCGCGTTCGCAACCCGCCCCTACAGCAGCAACTCCCCCTGCTCCGTCTGCGGCGGATTCGATCCACGCAGGAACACGTCGTAGCGCTCGAGCCAGTCGTCGAGTTTCCCCGCGTAGTAGTCGGGATCGTACGGGGCACTGACTTGATCGTACCGGGCGAGCGGTCGGGCTCGCTGCCAGTCGCTCGTCTTTCCCTTGGCCCGCGCCGTGATGTAGTACGTCACTCGCTCACCCATGCGGGGCCGCGGCTCCATCTGCAGCGCGGCCTCGGCGGCCGCCCGCCGCGGTTTGCCGCCTGCGGCCACGAAGCGTTCATACGCCTCGGGATTCTGGCTCAGCGTCTCACTCTTCGCGAGCTCTGTCACCGGCACCGCCCGCGCGGCGAGACGGCGACGGAAATCGTCGATCGTGGCCAGGGGCGACTCACCGGACGCGCCGAGCAAGAAGCGAATCAACTGGTCGGAGAGCCGCTTCAGGTACGGTTCGATACCGCGTGACCGCAGTGCGCTGCCGCGGAGCGTGATCTTCCGTCCGTCGTACAACGCATAGTTCTTCGCCTTGTAGCAAAACATCGCGGCGTAGCGGCCATCGTACTCGAGTTCAATTCCCGCCGGGAGAATTGGCGCCACGCGCGCCAGCAATTTCTCCGGGGTGTCGAAGAACTCCTCGGTCGCGAGGTAAATGCCGTCGGTGTCCGCTTCGAGGATGGTGCAGCCATGCCGGGCAAACTCGTCGATCAGGGCCTGGAGCAACTCGCGCCCACGCCGCGTCACTTCCGCCGCGAGCTCGCCGTCGCCAAAGCGAGCCCCAGAGAACCCCAGATAGCCGTAGAACGAGTTGATCAGAATCTTGAAGTTTGTCTGCCGGGCCTGCGCCTCCGCCCGCTCCTCGGGAGTCGGCGCCTGCCGGGCGAGTTGTTTGTAGCGCAGACGGTACTCCCGAAGCTGCGCCAAGAGCGGGATAAACACCCCCAGCGTGTCGTTCCGGGGATTGCGGCCGATGCTCAACAGGAGACTCGGATAGAGCGACGCGACGTCGAAGTGCAGCACGTGGCGGAAAACCCCTTCGCGGAAGCTGCGCGTGTAACCGCCCTCGAAGGGCTTGATCTCCGGCGGCAGCGGACAGGCCTGCCTGGCATGGTAGTATTCTTCGAGAAAGAGCAGATCGATCTTCGCGGTCGCCCCGCGCAGCGTCGCATCCTGCAACTGCAGCGGAAAGGTCCGCGCCTGCTCGAAATAGGTCGGCAACAGCTGATCCGCCAGACCCTGCGTCTCCCGCAGGTCATCCTCGAGGTACGCACAGAATCGCGCGCGATCAGCGGTGAACGCGTGCTGGATGTCGCCGCCCGCGATGTAGGTGCGGTCGCTTTCCTCGTCGGTGATGCCGAAATAAAGCGCCGACTCCTTCAATCCATACGACGTCATCTCTCGGGTCGTGATATCGAAGAGTTGGACGAGCAGATAGGTGTCAACCACCGCACGGCCCGGCAGGTCGCCGCGCGTAAAATCCACCCAGCGCTCGGCGATCTTGAGCCGGCTGTTGCGAAACGTCGCATTCCGCCCGTACCGGCCCCAGGCACACGGCAGCTTGTGGCGCCGGCAACGCTGGCGGAGATAATCGAGATCGAAGCGAAAGATGTTGTGGCCCTCGATGACGTCGGGATCCGCCGCCGCCAGCGCCGCGGCAAACTCGCTGAGCAGCCGCTTTTCCGCCTCGTCGGTATGCCCGTCGAGCAGCAGCAGTTGATTCCGTCCCGAGCAGCGCAATCCGATCGCCAGGATGCGGTCGTCCGGTCGCGCTGCGTCGGGAAAGCCACCCTCCGGAGACGCCACTTCGATGTCGAGCTGACACCGGCGCAGCCGGCCGAAGGTCATGTCCCGGAAAAGCCTCGCGCGGGTCTGCATGAGGAACTGGCACTCCTGGGGGCGTATCACGTCCATGGTGACACCTTCTCCCGCCGTCTCGGCGAAGGCATCGAACTCGTCGAGTTGCTCCGCGTGCATCAGGTGCGCGAAGGGCCCCGCGGCCTTCAGGGGCTCAATCGTCACCCCGGCGGGCGGAGTTCCCGCTGGGACTCCACGCAGCCAGGCGAAAGGCCGAAAGGAGGACAGGACTTCGCTCCGTCTGCCTCCGGCCGTTTCAATCGTGGTGTGCACGACGCCCGCGTCGTCGATCCATACCCCGCAGAGCGATGGCGCAGGGTTGGGCGCGGTATCCGTCATGCGCAGGTCGGTGTTCGTCTCACCTGGAAAATCTCTGCGCCGGCCAGGGTCCGTACCACCAGCCGCCGCAGCCGCGGCGTCCGCTCAAAACGGCTTGAGGTACACCATCAAGACCGCGACGAAGACCAGGACGATGGCGACGAGGGCGAGAGCGCCGGCCGCTCCGCGCCGGCGATAGCCAATGCCGGTCAGTGCCGACAGGCCGAGCCAGCAAACGATCTTCACGATCAGCCAGCCGGGAAATCCCACGCTCAGCTTGGCCTGCAGGCCGAAGCCGGCGATCAGGGCGAGCAGGCTCGCGATACCGGAGATAGCGAGAGTCCGCTTGCGCGTGGAGGGATCCGCTGCGAACGCGTAGAAGGTGAAGCCGGTCATGACCAGTACCGAGAAGACGTGGAGGATGGAATAGAAGGTGGGAGTCATGTGGGGCTTTCACATCAGCGGCGACCCATGGGAGGGTCGACTCTTTTTGAAACGAAAAAAGCCGGTCCGTGGGGACCGGCTCTCTGCAGGTGCAGACGAAAAGATTGACACCCCGCCTGTGCCGTATGCCCAAAGGCTCAAGACCTTTTTTAGTTAAGGTGGGCGCCTCCGTCGCATCGTCTGTCTTCCGGTTTACGGCCTGACATCTTGCACGCCGGTTTGGGCTCCCATATTTTTCCTAAGGCAAAGAGCAGTTATTGAAAGCACCTCGAACACTGCCGGGTGTCGCTTTCAGCGTAGATCACTCCCCCGCTCCGTCAAATGCGAATCCCCGATTCACGAGCCGAGGATACTTTCGTCGAGGTGTTGGATGATCAGTTCCTGGATGGTCGCCAGAAAAAGATAGCACATGAACGCTTTTCGAAGCGGCTCACCGAGTTTGGTGAGGTCGACGTCGCCGCTCTCGAGCATCTCGTCGCCGAGTTGCTTGAGGTAACGTGCCCGCAGGTGCAGTCTCACCGCGGCGCACGCGCGCACGATCGGTTCGGCGTTGCTCTCGTCGAAAGCCACAATGCCCTCGCGGAAAAAATCGTCGTCGAACAGGGCGAGCAGCGTGGTAATCTCACCGTTCTGCGCGAGCAGGAGCTCATCGACCCACGCCGATCGGAACTCCGCGTCGAGATCCTCCAGCGCCACCGGCGCCGCCAGGTTGGATCGCAGATTGTCGCCGAGCATCTTGATCACATCCAAAAGCGGCGCGACCACCGGCAGGGCAAGTTTGACCTCAATGCGTTTCATCCGGCTCGAGAATTGCGGTCAGATGCCACTGCTGCAGGGTGAAAACATAGGCCTCTGCCTTCTCGCGGAGCCCACTCCACACGATCGAGCGACCCTGCTCGTGCACTTCGAGCATCTTCGTCCGCGCGGTCTGTTCGTCGAAGCCGAACACCTTCTTGAAGACGAGGACAACGTACGACATCAGGTTGACGGGATCGTTCAGCACGACCACGCGCCAGACGCCCTCAAGGGCCAGCTCGGTGCGGACCTGCTCTTTCGGGAGCGGATTGGAACTGAGGATGGTCACTGGGAGGGAGTCAACGCGCCCGCGGCTGCCGTGCAAATCCGATCGCTGGAGATTTTTGTCCAATCTGCGGCGGAGCTGGGCGGGAACGGGTTTTGAAAGCGGCGCGAGGCCCGGGCGATCGAGTGCCTTCTGCAGCCTGGGGAACAGGCTGCTCCACCGGAAAGAGGGCTCTATTCAGAATCGTCTTCTACTATGCTCCGGCCTTGGCCCGTGCTTCGGCGACGGCCGACGCCACGCGCGCGGTCGCATCGGCGAGCGGTATCTTCGCGACGTCCTTCTGGGCCCGCCACTTCAGTTCGATCACGCCTTCCTTCAGGCCTTTCCCTCCCACGGTGAGCCGGAGCGGGATGCCAATGAGGTCGGCATCCTTGAACTTGACGCCCGGACGCTCAACGCGGTCGTCGACCAACACGTCGGCTCCCGCCTGCTCCGCCGCCGTCGCCAGCGACTTCGCGACCTCCATAGCCTCCGGCAACTGCGGATCGAGCACACACACGAGTACCTGGAAAGGCGCGCAGTTCCAGGGCCAGATGATGCCATCGGCGTCGTGACTCTGTTCGATCACGGCCTGCATCGTGCGGCTGATGCCGATGCCGTAGCACCCCATCACCATCAGGTGCGATTGCTTCTGGTCGTCGGTGAACACCGCGCCGAACTTTTCGGAATACTTCGTCCCGAGCTTGAAGATGTGCCCCACCTCGATGCCCCGCCCGGTGACGAGCGTGGCGCCGGCCGAACGCGGACTGGGGTCACCCGCCAGCGCGTTGCGGACGTCCCCCACCATCAGGAAGCCGTCTCCCCCGCGAAGCCCGCCCGCGTTGGTCCCCTCGTGACCGGCCGCCAGCGGGTCCTTCCCGAGGTCGCGCTGCCAGTTGAAGTGCTTGACGTGGTGGTCCTTCGTGTCGCCGCCCGTCACCCAGAACTTCGCCTTGCCGGACGCTTCATCGACGG
>JBEIHL010000180.1:0-6533 GCA_040381375.1 Opitutaceae bacterium | reverse complement strand
GGGTTACGGCGTGTTCGTCATCGTGCTCGGCGGCGTGCTCGCCGCCATCGCCGCCCTGCGCCGGTGGGCGCCGGAACGCGACCCGGCCCCTTGTCCTCCATTGGATGAACAACCGGCTCGTCATTCAATGGATGACGATGGCCCGGCGTTGGAACCGGCTGTCCCCAGCCGGTTGGACTTGCCCTTTACGGCCGCAGTAAGGACGGAGCCGATGTCGTCGGCCGGCGGTGAGTCGGGGTTGGGGGAGCGCGGGAGCCCAAGCCGGCTGGGGACAGCCGGCTCCACCGGGAAAGCGGGCTTAATTGGGATCGCGGCGGTGCTCGTGGTGGCGCTGGCGGTCGGGGAGATGGTTTTCCTGCATCACCTGGCCGGGCGGCCGGCGCGCGGCGGGGCCGGGGTGGCGCTGGCGGCGGATGGTTTGAATCCGGTGGAGCTGCCGGCCTTCATCGGCACCGAGTGGATCGGGCAACGCGTGGACGTATCGGCGGTCGAGCGGGAGATTCTGCCGCCCGATACGGGTTACTCGCGGCGACTGTACGTCAATCTCTCCGACCGGAGCCGCGATGTGTTTCTGTCGATCGTGCTGAGCGGCCGCGACCGCACGTCGATCCACCGGCCTGAGCTGTGTCTGGTCGGCCAGGGCTGGAGCATCGAGGGTGCGACGCGGCACGCGTTCCGGCACCCGGACGGTGGACTCGCAGGCGCGTTTGACGCCACCGTCCTGCGGGTGCGGCGCGAGCGTCCGTCCGCGCAAGGTCCGGTCGTCGTGCCGCAATTGGTGGCGTACTGGTTTGTGAGTGGCGATGCGGTCACCGCCTCGCATTGGGGTCGTTTCGGCCTCGATGCGTGGAACCGCGTCGCGCGGGCGCGCGTGGATCGCTGGGCGTATGTGCTGATGCAAACCGACGTCGTCGACGGCGAGTCGGCGGCGCTGGCTCGAATGCAGACGGTGCTGGACGGAACCCTGCCGGCGTTTCAGCGGGTGCCGGCCGCTCCGACGCCGTCGCCCTAAAACGATCGTTAAACCGGCGCGCGCCGCGCACTTATTTTGCGGCGCAGTTTTGCGCGCCGGTAAACTTTCCTTTGCCAGCGGCACGGTTTTAGGTTGGCTCCTCGGAATATGGCCACGACTGCGTCGCTTAAAATTGACGATAAAGAATACCCTCTGCCGGTCATCGAAGGCACGGAGGGGGAAAAAGCGATCGACACGCGCACGCTGCGCTCGGTCAGTGGCTACATCGCCTTTGACCAAGGCTACGGCAATACCGGGTCCTGCGAGAGCAAGATCACCTTCCTCGACGGCGACAACGGCATCCTCCGGCACCGCGGATATCCGATCGAGCAGCTCGCGCAGCAGAGCGATTACGTTGAGACGGCTTATCTGGCGATCTACGGCGAGCTGCCGACGCAGGTGCAGCGCCGGGAATTCGGGCTCCTCCTGCGCAAGAATGCCGCGGTCGAGACGCAGATGCAGAAGATTCTCGAGGGCTTCCCTACGACGGCGTCGCCGATGGCGATGTTGTCCGCCCTGGTGAGCGCGTTGCCCGCCTACCACGCCGACCTGGCGACTAACAATTTCGAGCGCGACCTGCGCACCTTCGACCTGGCGGCGGCGATCGCGATCTCGAAGATCCGCACCTTCGTGGCGATGATCTATCGCTACCAGAAGGGGCTGCCTTACATCTTCCCGAAACAGGAGCTGCCGTTCTGCGACAACTTCCTGCACATGATGTTTTCCGAGCCCTACAAGGACTACCTCGCGATGCCCGAGGTCGCCAAGGCGCTCAATCTCGTCCTCCTGCTGCACGTCGACCACGAGCAGAACTGCTCGACCTCGACCGTGCGCATGGTCGGCTCCAGCGCGGCGAATCTCTTTACCTCGATCTCGGCCGGCATCTGCGCGCTGTCGGGTCCGCTGCATGGCGGCGCCAACGTGGCCGTGATGCAGATGTTGCAGTCGATTCACGACGAAGGCGACGACGGCACGCGCTTCATCGCGGCCGCCAAGTCGGGTTCGAAGAGCAACCGGTTGATGGGCTTCGGCCACGCCGTGTACCGCAACTTCGACCCCCGGGCGAAGATCATCGGCGAAGCCTGCGACACCGTGTTGAAGAAACTCGGCGTCGAAGACCCGTTGCTCGTCATCGCGAAGAACCTCGAGCCGGCGGCGCTGCGTGACGACTATTTCGTGTCGCGCAAGCTCTACCCGAACGTCGATTTCTACTCCGGCATCATCATGCGTGCGCTGGGCATCCCGATGAACATGTTCACGACGATGTTCGCGATTGGTCGGGCGCCGGGCTACATCGCCAACTGGCGCGAGGTCGCCTCGCAGCCCAAGGGCCGCATCTACCGGCCGCGGCAGGTGTACATGGGACCGACAAAGCGCGACTACGTGCCGATCGCCGACCGGCGCTGAGGGTCTTGAATGGGAGCGCGGTCGTCCTCGGCCGCCTTTCGATCGATGCGGCCGGGGACGGCCGCGCACCCAGGGGGGAAGGCGTAATGCCGATTACTTCGCCGCGCCTTCGGTCTTCTCCGCCGGTTTTCCGCCGTGCATGATTGCGTCGAACTCCAGCCCGGTCAGGCGCGTCATGCCGGTCATGAGCCGGTAGAAGACGACGATGGTGACGACCATCGTGGGCAGCACGATGACGGGCCAACTCAACATGTGCATCTTGCCGAGCTCGGCGTTGAAAGCCTCCGTGCCGGCCGGGCTGCGCAACAGGTAGCGCGCGAGGCCGAAATTCAGCACCGCGCTGAGCAGGAACGAAAGCGCCAGACCGTAGCTGGCGTGCGCGAGCAACCGGTCGAACTCCGCCCGGTGGCCCCGCTCGGCGAGGGCCGCATCCACCTTGGCGGTGTCGATGACCTGGTCGTTCCACAGCATCTCGTGCACGAGCGGCTGCTTCGTCCGCATCGAAATCAGCACCGCCGTGCCGAAGAGCAACGGGATCGCGCCCTCCTTCACCGCGAACCAGAAGCCGTCGACCTTGAACTGATTCAGCGTGCCCGTGAGCAGCACGCTGGCGATGCCGACCACCGAGAAGACGTTGGTTTTCTTCCGCTTGACGAGATCGTAGATCAGGTAACCGAGCGGAAAGGCGAGGGCGACGATCATGCCCCACTGGGGACCGAGCCACTTTTCCCCGCTGAACTTCATCAGCACGATGGTCGGGACGGCGATATTGCAGAGCAGATTGAGCAGCAGGTTTTCGCGCTTCGGCGAAGGGGCGGGCATCCGGCCACACAAGGCGGAATATCCCGGGGCCGGAAGCGGAAAATGAAGCCATCGGGCCGACGTTGCCGGGAGCGCGTGGTACCAGCCTGGCCGATCGGTCGGCCATGCCGGGCTGGGGCCCGGCGCTCCCAGGGGGGCTTGCCGCCGGCCGACAATTCTTTTGCCAACCGCGGGCGTGGCACCCCTAGTTTGCTCCGCTCACCATGATCTTCCTCGGCGTCAACATCGACCACTGTGCAACGCTGCGCCAGGCACGTTATCGTGACGCGGGCGCAACGACCGGTGGCTCGGTCGAGCCCGATCCGGTGACTTTCGCTGTCCTCGCGGAACGCGCGGGGGCCGACGGGATCACGGTGCACCTCCGCGAGGACCGGCGTCATATCCAGGAGCGGGATGTCTGGCGGTTGCGCGAGTGCATCGGCACCCGGCTGAATCTCGAGATGGCCTGCACGCCGGCGATGACCGAACTGGCACTGAAGCTGAAGCCGGAGTTCGTCTGCCTCGTGCCGGAGAACCGCCAGGAGGTCACGACCGAGGGCGGGCTCGATGTGGTGGGCAACCGCGACCGGGTGCGGGCGTGTGTCGAGGCGATGAACGCCGCCGGGATCAAGGCCAGCCTCTTCATCGATCCGGACGAGCCGCAGATCGAGCTCAGTGCCAAGATCGCTGCGCCGTACGTCGAGCTGCATACCGGCGCCTATGCGCACGCCTTTCACACCGCGCGGCGCGCCGCGGAACTCCAACGGCTGCGTCTCGGGGCCGTGCGGGCGCACGATCTCGGCCTCGTCGTGAACGCGGGCCACGGCATCAATTACGTTAACATCGCCGAAGTGCGGACTCTGTCCCACCTGCACGAACTCAACATCGGCCACAGCATCGTGAGCCGCGCCGTCTTCACCGGGGTCGAAGAGGCGGTGCGCGAGATGAAGGCGAGGATCAGGGGATGAGCCTTTCCCTTCCTCCCGGCGGCATCCTGATCGGACTCGGCACCGACGTCATCGAGGTGGAGCGGATCCGCGGGGTGCTTGAGCGGCAGGGCGAGCGATTTCTCCAGCGGGTATTCACCCCCGAGGAGCGGGCGTATTGTTCCGGGATGAAGTATCCCCACAAACACTACGCGGCCCGCTTCGCCGCCAAGGAGGCGGTGTCGAAGTGTTTCTCGACCGGCATCGGGGCCGAACTCGGCTGGCGCTCGGTCTCGATCTACCACGGCGAGCGCCACCAGCCGCTCGTCCGCCTGGATGCGCAGGGCGAGGCGCTGCTGCGGCAGGTCGGCGCGAGCCACGTGCACGTCAGCCTCTCCCACACCGACACCGTCGCAATGGCCGTCGCCGCCCTCGTCCGGGCCTGAGCGCCCGAGGATCTGCCCCATGGACGACGACGCGCCCGAGCCGGTAAAGCGGCAATCGCCGTCGATCGGACAGCTTTCGAAGACGCCGTCGTGGATCATGCTCGGCTTCGTTATCGGCGCGGCGTTCGTGGCCGCGCTGCCCCCGCTGCGCAAGCCACCGGAGGCGCCTGCCTTGACCTTGTCGGCCCCGCCGGTGGTCGCGCTCGCGGCCCCGCGCACCGTCCCGGTGTTGACGACGATCGAGGCGGTGTTCGCCGAATGGGGCCGTTACGCCGGGTGGACCGACGATGTCACCGAGGTCGCGCTGTGGAACGGCCAGGACCGGGCGTTCAGTGATTTTTTCGAAGTGCGACGCCTCGGCGGCGCATACTATTTCCGGAGCATTCCCAAACTGACGCGTCGGATCATCGCCCGCGGCAAGCCGATGCCCGAGGCGCCGCTGCGGTTCACGGAAACGGAGGAGCAGTACCAGGAATGGTTGCTGCACGGCCGCATCGAACGGGCGGGCGACGTTGCGCCCGAGGCCGCGCGGGGGAGAGAGTAACCGCATGACCCCGCTGGCCGGCACGGTTCCGATTCTGAGCTTGGAGGCGGCCCGTGCGCTCGAGACCGGGCTTTTTGGCGCCGACGAGACGCGGGAATGGCCTGCGATGGTGCGGGCGGGAAAGGCGATCGCGCGCGAGGTGGGGCGGGATGCGGAGGAAGTCGGAGGCGTTCCGGCCGACGTCCGGCTGCTCGTGCTGGTGGGCAAGGGTCATAACGGAGGCGATGCGTTGCTCGCGGCCGCCGAACTGCTGGCGCGGTGCCCCGCGGGCCGGGCCGACATCGTGTTTGCGCTGGGCGAGCGTGCATTGCGTCCGCTCGCCGCCCAAGCCTGGCGCGACCTGGCGCAGCGGGCGCCGAGCCGCGTGCAAGTGACCACGCAACTCTCACCCGCCGGGTACGACCTCTGCCTCGATGGCGTCTTCGGTTTTCAGTACCGGCCACCGGCGGACGCGCCCGTCGCGGAACTGATCGCCCGCGTGAACGCCCTGCCCATCCGGTTGCGGGGGGCGATCGATCTGCCGAGCGCGGGATTGTTTCGCGCCGATTTCACGTATGCGACGGGCAGCGTGAAAAGCCCTGTGGTCGGTGCGCCGGAGGCGGGGCGGGTGCGCTATCTCGACTTGGGATTTTTCCGCGGCGATGAACCGGGGTTGGATCGCGTGCTGACGAGCGCAGTGCTCGCGCCGCTGGCCGGCCTGCGGCCGGTGCAGTCGGACAAACGCAGCTACGGGCACGTGTTCGTCGTGGGCGGCTCGCGCGATTTCCCGGGGGCGATTTTGATGACCGTGCTGGCGGCGCTGCAGAGTGGTGCCGGGCTGGTGACCGCTTTCGTGCCGGAGTCGCTGGTCGCGGCGTTTGCGGCGCGCGCGCCGGAGGCGATGTGGGTCGGGTGGCCGGAGACACCGACGGGCGGACTGGCTCTGGAGGGGGAGCATCTGCTGCGCACGCGACTGGAACGGGCGACCGCCCTCGTGTTGGGACCGGGCATGGGCCGCGAGCCGGAGACGCGGGCGCTGGCGCGGAGCGTGGTCGGAGCCTCGAAGATACCGCTGGTGATCGATGCCGATGCGTTGCAGCCGGACATCGTGGCGGCGGGAAACGCGGCCCGCATTCTGACGCCGCACGCGGGTGAGTTCGCGCGCATCGCGGGCGGGCGGGAGCTGCGGGACTTCGCGGCGGAGACCAGGGCGACGGTGGTGTTGAAGGGGGTGGTGACGCAGGTCGCGGGGTCGGATCGAGCCGTGTATCATTCGCTCTTCGGCGGACCGGCTCTGGCCCGCGGTGGGAGCGGGGATCTGCTGGCGGGACTGACAGGCGGACTGCTCGCGCAAACTCCGGCCGACCCTGTTCTGGCGGCGGCCCGTGGGGTGGTGTGGCATGGGCGCGCGGCGGATC
>JBEIHL010000179.1:0-6576 GCA_040381375.1 Opitutaceae bacterium | reverse complement strand
GTCACCCTAATGCAGGAGGTGGAGCGGCGCGATGATAGATCCGGATGGTTGGCGACGGGTGAAGCTGCGGTATTTGCGGCCGTAAGCGGCGGAACCCGTGTCGCGTTGCTGGGCTGGCCAGCCATTGGAGACATCAGTCGGATGGTGGCGGTGCAGAGCGATGGCGTGCCATCACGGGCGCGGAGCGGTGCTGGCATCGTTGCGCATCGGGCGGGAACTGCCGCGTCGTCCTATCGAAGCTGATCGCTTACGCTCCAGCGCCGCGCGTCCCCGAATTTGAAAAGAGGGTGAGGGTGAGGCCTGAGGTGTTGGGAAGCCGCGAATTGGGGAAGAGGGTGAGGGTGAGGCCTGAGGTGTTGGGAAGCCGTGAGGTGTTGGGAAGCCGGCGGGGAGCAAAAAATGCGGACCTTTTCTCCGGATGTGCGGAGATACGGCCCTCCCGATGTGGCATGCTTGCCTGGATCCAATCCCCGTCATGGCGCACTACATCAGATGGTTCACAGAGCTCGGGATCGGCGACGTCCCGCTCGTTGGCGGCAAGAACGCCTCGCTGGGAGAACTGTTTCGCGAGTTCGCCGCCGAGGGTATCGCGGTGCCGGCGGGCTTCGCGGTCACGGCGGAAGCGTATCGATTCTTCATCCACGAGGCCGGTCTCGCCGGCAAGATCGCCGACGAGCTGGGGCGCATCGAACCGCAGAACATCGAAGACCTGCGCCAGCGCGGCGCTCTCATTCGCAATGCGATTCTCGCCGCCTCCTTGCCCGAGGTTCTCGAGCGCGAAATTTCCCAGGCCTACGAGGAGCTGACCGCCAGCCTCGGGCCGCTGGCGTCAGTGGCGGTACGGAGCAGCGCCACGGCGGAAGATCTGCCGGAGGCGAGTTTTGCCGGCCAGCAGGAGTCGTTTCTCAATGTCCACGGCGTGCCCGCGGTGCTCGATGCCTGCAAACGCTGCTTCGCCTCGCTCTTCAAGGATCGCGCGATCTCCTACCGCGTCGACCAGGGCTTCGATCACCTCAAGGTCGCGCTCTCCGTCGGCGTGCAACGCATGGTGCGCTCGGACCTCGCTTCGGCCGGCGTCATTTTCACGATCGATACGGAGACGGGCTTCCGTGACGCCGTGCTCATCAATGCCGCGTACGGTCTCGGCGAAAATGTCGTCCAGGGCGCGGTCAATCCGGACGAGTACTGCGTGTTCAAGCCGACGCTGAAGGCCGGCTTCAAACCGATCCTGCAAAAGCGCGTCGGCACGAAGGAATTCAAGATGGTGTACGACGTGGGTGGCACGAAGATGGTGAAAAACATCCCGGTCTCCGCCGGTGACCGGGCGAGGTTTGTCCTCACTGACGAGGAGATTCTCCAGCTCGCGCGCTGGTCCTGCCGGATCGAAGATCACTACTCGGCGAAGCGGGGCCGACCGATGCCGATGGACGTCGAGTGGGCGAAGGACGGTGTGACCGGCGAATTGTTTATCCTGCAGGCGCGGCCCGAGACGGTGCAGTCGCGCAAGGACACCGAGGTGATCGAGACCTTCAAGCTGCAGGCGCGCGGGTCGGTGGTCGTCACCGGCCGAAGTATCGGCGAGAAGATTGCCAGCGGCCCGGTGCGGGTCATTCCGAATGCCCAGGCGATCGCGCAGTTCCGCGCGGGGGAGATCCTGGTGACCGACAAGACCGATCCCGACTGGGAACCGATCATGAAACAGGCGGCGGCCATCGTGACCAACCGCGGCGGTCGGACGTGTCACGCGGCGATCGTGAGCCGGGAACTCGGCGTGCCGGCGATCGTCGGCACGGAAAAGGGCACCGATCTCCTGCGCGACGGCCAGGCGGTCACGGTTTCCTGCGCCGAGGGCGACACCGGCTTTGTTTACGACGGCCAGTTGCCGTTCGAGGTGCAGCGCACGAATCTGAAGGCGCTGGGCCGGCCGCGGACGAAGGTGATGATGAATGTCGGCAACCCTGAGGAGGCGTTCGCGCTTTCGTTCATTCCAAACGACGGCGTTGGTCTCGCCCGCGAGGAGTTCATTATCACGTCGACGATCAGGATTCATCCGCTCGCACTGCTAGAATTCGAGCGGCTGACCGATGTCGGGGTAAAGCGTCAGATCGAGGAACTCACCGTGGGTTATGCCGACAAGGCGCAGTTCTTCGTCGACAAGCTTGCCCAGGGTGCCGCCACGATCGCGGCGGCGTTCTATCCGAAGGACGTGATTCTGCGGCTGAGCGACTTCAAGACGAACGAGTACGCCAATCTGATTGGCGGACGCGCCTACGAGCCGGCGGAGGAGAACCCGATGATCGGATTTCGCGGGGCGTCGCGCTATTACCACGAACGGTACCGCGCGGGGTTCGCGCTCGAATGCCGGGCCGTGAAAAAGGTGCGCAACGAGATGGGGCTCACGAATCTCAAGGTGATGATCCCGTTCTGCCGCACCGTGGACGAGGGCCGGAAGGTGCAGGCGGAGATGGCGCGCCACGGCTTGGTGCGCGGCGTCAACGGACTTGAAGTATACGTCATGTGCGAGATCCCAAGCAATGTGATCCTCGCGGCGGAATTCGCGGAAATCTTCGACGGCTTCAGCATCGGCTCGAACGATCTCACGCAGCTTATTCTCGGGGTCGACCGCGACTCCGAGATCGTGGCGCCGATCTTCGACGAGCGAAACGCCGCGGTGAAGACGATGATCGCCCAAGTGATCGCCGCCTGCCGGGCGCGCGGACGCAAGATCGGCATCTGTGGCCAAGCGCCCAGCGACTATCCGGAGTTTGCCCGCTTCCTCGTTGAGCAAGGCATCGACAGCATCTCGCTCAATCCCGACACGGTGCTCAAGACCACGGCCGCGATCCTCGAAACCGAAGCGGCGCGCCGCTGAAACTTTCCCTGTCTATGAATGCCAAAGCGATCCGATTGGTCTGCGCGACCGACCTTACCGCGCGAGCCGGACGGGCGGCCGATGCGGCCATCGTACTGGCAGACCGCCTCGGCGCGACGTTGACCCTGGTCCACTCCGCCGCGCCAGGCCAGGGTCCAGGTCTGGTGCCGGTGCAACGACGTCTCCTTGTGGAGGCGGAGCGAATGCGGTCCGGTCGGGCCGCGGTGGATCCCGTGCTGCTGCGCGGATTTTCCGCGGGTGATCGCCTGCTCGAGTACATCCGCCAGGAACCGCCCGCGCTCGTCGTGGTGGCCTCCGCCGTGAAAGCGCCGCTCGACCGCTGGGCGTTTGGCAGCGTGGCGGAACAGATCGCGCAAGCTGCGCCCGCCCCGACTCTCGTCGTGCGCGACGCCGCGGCGTTCGAACGCTGGCGGGAGAAGGGGCCCGGCCTGTCGGTGCTGGTCGCGGTCGATCTTTACGCCGCGTCCGACGGTGTCCTCAAGTGGGTGCGGACATTGCGCCGCGCTGGGCCGTGCACGCTTACCGTGTGTCACCTGAACGCCGTCGCGCGGCCACCCGGTTACGCTGCCGGGGACGCGGCGGAGAATTCACCGCGGGTCCAGGCGCGGCTGGAGCGGGAGGTGCGAAAGAAGGTGCGCGATGTGCTTGGCGACGAACCCGACGTGAACGTGGTGGTGCGGCCGACGCACTCCCAGCCCGCGGCCACGCTCGTTTCCCTCGCGCGCGACAACCGGGCTGACCTGATTGTAATCGGGACGCACCAGCGGCGCGGCTTGAGCCGGCTTTTTCACGCCTCGCTCTCGCGGGCCGTGCTGCACGATGCGGAGACGAATGTCGCCTGCGTGCCGCTCGTGGCTACGTTCGATCCCCGCGATGCGCGTTTGCCGGAGTACCGGCGCGTGCTGGTGGCCACCGATTTCTCCGAGCTCGGCAATGCGGCGGTGCCGCACGCCTGCGGGGCCTGTGCCATCGGCGGACTGGTGCGCATCGTTCATGTGGCAACGGGATCGGAGTGGGGCGGTCCCGGCGCGGCTCGCCGACGGCAGCAAACGGAGGAGCGGCTGGCTGGGCTGGTGCCGGCAGAGATGGGCGCTCGCGGTCAGCCGCCGGAGGTCGGCGTGATCGAGCATCAGGAACCGGCGGCGGCGATTGCGGCCGAGGCTGACCGTTTCGGAGCCGATCTCGTCTGTCTCGCGTCGCACGGACTGGGCGGATCGAAGGCCGTTTTTGGCTCGGTCACGCAGCGGGTCTTGAAAGTCCTGCGCCGCCCGATACTCGTGGTGCGACGGCCCGACGAGTGAGCGCGCTCCAACCCTTTGTTCACGATGAAAAACTTCCCGCTTGAAAACCTCCCTTCCCGACCACGGCGAACCGCTTCGGCGGGGTCGAATCGGATGCGCATCGTGTGCGGAACCGATTTCTCGCCCAACGCCCAGCGGGCTGCCGAAGTCGCGGCCGCGCTCGCGGCGCGAGTCGGCGCGACGTTGGCGCTCGTGCACGTGACCGATGAGACCAACACGCACGCGTCGAGCCCGGAGGAGTTTCGCGAGTTCTCGCGCCCGGCCGTCGCGCAGCTCAAGGCGGAAGCACGCCGCGTGCGCCGCGCGGGCGTCACTGTCACCGAAGTGCTGCTCAGCGGCTACTGGGCCGAGCAGGCGATGGCGCGCTATCTCGCGGACGATCCCCCGGCGCTCGTCGTGGTGTCCTCGGTCAGCAAGATCGCCTTTGAACTCTGGACGATGGGCAGCGTGTCCGAGGGTATCGCCCAATCGTCGCCGGTTCCGACGCTCGTCGTGCGCGATCCGGCGCCGCTCCTGGAGTGGGCCCGCGGCGAGACCGCGCTGCGGATCCTGGCGGGAGTTCCACTCGGGCCCGACGGCGATGCCGTGCTGCGCTGGGTCGAGGGTCTGAAGCGGTTTGGGCCGTGCGAAGTCACGCTGGGGCATATCAACTGGCCGCCGCATTCACGGACTGAATACGGCGGGTCGGGGCCGATGCTGCTCGGCCGCAACCCGGTGGCGGTGCAGCGAATGCTGGAACGCGACCTGCTCGCGAAGGCAAAGGCAGTGGCCGCGAACTGGGCTCCGCGCCTCCGCGTGCTGCCCTCGTGGGGCCGCCCGGACGCGCCGTTGCTGGCGCTGGCCCGCAGCACCCGGTCCGACCTGATCGTGATCGGCACGCATCAGCGTCACGGCTTCAACCGCGTCGTCCACGGCTCCGTCTCCCGCGACGTGCTGCGTCATGCCGCGGTCAGCGTCGCGTGCTTGCCGGTGACCGAAGCCGCGGTTCCGGCGCCGGTTGTCCCGGCGTTCCGCCGCGTCCTGGTGGCGACGGACTTTTCGGTCCTGGGCAATGCGGCGATCGGCTGTGCGTTCGGCGCGGCCGCGCCGGCGGCCGACGTCAAGATCGTGCATGTGATTCCGCCGTGGACGCCGTCGAGCCCGCTGCTGGCGGAGGCGAAGGGCGGTCGGGTAACGCGGGCGCAGCTCCGGCGGTGGGAGGCCGACGCCTGCCGGCGCATGCGGGCGCTGGTACCGGCGGCGATGGCGGCGCGGGCCGCGCGGGTCGATTGCGCGGTGCTGCAGGGCAGCGACGTCGCGCGGATGATCACCCAGGAATCGGCGCGCTTCGGGGCGGACCTGATCTGTCTCGGCTCGCACGGACGCAGCCTGGTGGCCGAGGCCCCTGGTCGGCTCCGTCGCGCGCACCGTGCTCGCGCGCAGCGACCGCCCGGTGCTGATCGCACGGCAGACCGAAACCTGAAATGCCCGCTCCCGAGCCATCCTCCCCGTTGTCGGAGGAGGCGTCCTCCGCGGCAGCGATCGGCGACCCCACGTCCTCCGTGGTCTTGTCCGGCCCGCCGCGTTCGGCTGGGGCGCCGGCGGAGGGCAGCCATGCGTTCGTGCGCGAACTGCAGGAGCTGGTGGACCGGTACGACAAGCAAGGGGTGACGCTCGGCGCACTGCTCGACCGCACCGACCGCCGCGGCTACTACCTTCTGCTCGTTCTCATTTCGCTGCCGTTCGTGACGCCCATTCCGTTGCCGGGCTTTTCGATTCCGTTCGGCGTGGCGATCGCGCTCATCGGCGTGCGGCTGACGCTCGGGCACAAGACCTGGCTGCCGCGGTATGTGCTCGAATGGGAAATTTCCCCCGGGTTGCTGGCCAAGGTGGTGCGCGGCACCGGTCGGACGTTCAAGGCGGTCGAAATCGTCCTCAAGCCGCGGCTGGCGTTCATGCAGGACTGGATCGCGTTCCGACGGATCGCGGGCGTGATCATCACGGTGTGCGGAATGCTCATGGTGCTGCCGCTGCCGCTGCCGTTCAGCAATTCACTGCCGGCTTGGACGGTGCTCTTCCTTTCGATCGGGGCACTCGAGCGCGACGGGTTGTTTTTCATCATCGGCGGTATCGCGTTCGGCGTGACGATTGCGTTCTTCACTTTCCTGGCCGTAGGTGGAGTCGAGGCGGTGGAGAAACTGCGGCAGCTTTGGTGGACGTCCGGCTAACCGAAGTCTCGAGACGAGACGCCGGTTCACCTGACTCAAGTGATGAAGAAATCCTCCCCAACCGCACCCACCCGGGCGCCGCCGCGCCCGGCGGCCGGGCCACCTCTGGCTTGCTTCTTCGCTCCGCGCAGTCTGGCCGTGATCGGGGCCAGCGAAAAGCCTGGCAGCGTCGGGC